>NZ_JAKKRH010000120.1:0-1324 GCF_025654465.1 Shewanella sp. SM101 | reverse complement strand
TGTTCCGCGAGCAAGTACAGCAGTGGAAACAGGATTGTTTAGCTGGTTTTCAAACCTCAGAAGTACAAACTAAAACCATTAAACAGCAGGCTAAGGCTGACAAAGCCGAAATCAAATCGCTGCAACGGGAATTGCGCTATAAGGAGAAAGCGCTGGCTGAAGCTGCTGCGTTACTGGTGCTCAGAAAAAAGCTCAATGCGCTCTGGGGGGACGACAGCGAGGAGAGCTAACCCCCTTGCCTGAGCGCATCGCATTGATTGCCTTAATCCAAGAGGCGTATACCCAGGGTGCTCGCCTTTATAAGGCTTGTGCTGAAACGGGCCTCAGTAAGCGTACCTATCGACGTTGGTATCGAGAAGGTCAAGTGCAAGCTGATTTAAGGCCAACAGCAGCTCGACCAGAGCCAGCAAATAAACTCGAAGAACATGAGCGACAACAGATATTAAGTGTGTGCAATCAAGCGGAGTACGCCAGCTTACCCCCGTCGCAAATTGTGCCAACATTATTAGATAACGGGATTTATATCGCCTCGGAATCCAGCTTCTACAGAGTGTTAAATGCTCATGGTCAACTTAACCATCGTGGCCGCACTCAGGCTGCGGTCAATCGAAGCAAACCGTTGAGTTATCGGGCAGATGGGCCGAATCAAGTGTGGTCATGGGACATCACTTATTTAGCCTCAATCGTCAAAGGCCAGTTCTACTATTTGTACCTGTTTGAAGATATTTACAGTAGAAAAATAGTGGGTTACGAAGTTCATGAGCAAGAAAGTGGGGAATATGCCGCTGCGCTAATCCAACGCTGTCTGTTACGCGAGCAATGCTTTAACACGCCATTAGTGCTGCATTCGGATAATGGGGCGCCGATGAAGTCACTGACCATGAAAGCCAAGCTGGAAGAGCTTGGTATTACGGCATCATTAAGTCGGCCGCGGGTGAGTAATGACAACCCCTTTTCAGAGTCGTTATTTAAAACGTTGAAATACCGCCCACAGTGGCCGGCATCAGGTTTTAGCTGCTTAGCAACAGCAAGAGAATGGGTGGAAAAGTTTGTAACCTGGTACAACGATGAGCATAAACACAGCCAGCTAAATTTTGTCTCACCAGGGCAACGTCATGCACTGCAAGATGGCGCTATTTTAGCGAAGCGCAAGAAAGTGCTTGAGGCGGCGAAGGAAAGAAAACCGATGCGTTGGTCTACAGAGATCAGAAATTGTGAAGCGGTTGGCGCTGTAACACTCAACCCAGATAAGGCACCAGAAGAAGGCGTAATAAATGCAGCTTAATATTTAAACAAAGAGTGACAACTATCTTGAAAAACACCG
>NZ_JAKKRH010000119.1:0-1410 GCF_025654465.1 Shewanella sp. SM101 | reverse complement strand
GCCATGGTGATTGGCGAGACGACCGTCCGCCCCATGGACGGGGCGGTCGAGCATCCAAGGATGATGGGATGGACACCTCTTGTGAAGTAGGCGTCATTTACGCCATATTGAATTTGCACGTTCAATAACAACAAAAGGTGTCCAAAATGAAAGTTACACTAATAGGAATTGATCTCGCAAAAAATATCTTCCAAGTATGTGGAGTTAATCAAGCAGGCAAGAGTGTTTTTAACCGTTCGATTAAACGTGCTCAGCTCCTGACTTTTCTGCGTACTTACCCTGATGCCACTATTGCGATGGAAGCCTGCAGTGGCTCTAACTATTGGGGCAGAGAGTTACTTTCTCTCGGGCATGACGTCAAACTGATCCCGCCTCAGCATGTTAAGCCATTTGTCAAAGGCAATAAGAACGATCGCAATGATGCCTTCGCTATCTGTGAGGCGGCGCAGAGACCGAACCTGATTTTCGTCCAGCCGAGAACCTTAGCGCAGGTTGATATCATCATTACCCACAGAATTCGCGAGCGCCGGATCAGAATACGCACTGCACTAACCAATCAAATCAGAGGCTTACTAAGTGAATATGGAATAGCCCTCCCTAAAGGACGTAATCCATTGAATCTTTTGCTGCCGGAATTACTTGAGGATGCCAGTAATCAACTCACTACGATTGCACGCCAATACATGCGTGAGCTGATGGAAGAGTTGCGTGCGATCAACGTTGCAATAGGTTCGCTGGAAAAAGATATCAAACTGCAGGCAAGAACGCACCCAGATGCCAAGCGACTGATGGGTATAAGAGGCGTTGCAGAAATAATTGCCACTGCTGCGGTGTCATTTGCCGGTGATGGCTCTGGCTATCATGGTGCTCGGCATTTTTCTGCAAATTTAGGACTGGTTCCTAAAGAGTTTTCCAGTGGGGGGAAACAGAAATTGGGCGGCATAACCAAACGAGGTAACAGCTATCTGCGGCGGCAACTGATCCAGGGAGCTTGGTCGATTATTCGCTATGCAAGTAAGAGTAATGACAGGATCTCCGTATGGGCCTTAAAGGTGATTGAGCGGCGAGGTAAACAGAAAGCGGCAGTAGCAATTGCAAACAAATTGGCGCGGATCATCTGGGCTATGCTGTTTCATCGCAGCGAATATCGGCCTTGTTAATATGTAAAAATCGAGTATTAACCTCACCCCAAAAACACGACTACAGATAATGAAGTAACAGGTAATACCGGCCTTTGCAGATGCTGAGAGAGTACAAGGAGCATATGACTCCGAAAGGACGATAAGCAGCAAAGGCGCGGTTCTCATTAAGGCCAGAGAACAAAGATTCTCACAAACAGGTCGGATATACGTACGCAGTATTACTTTCTGTTACTCAAAAAGTGGTTGATCTATTCGAGGTGTCCATATA
>NZ_JAKKRH010000118.1:0-1420 GCF_025654465.1 Shewanella sp. SM101 | reverse complement strand
TAATGCCGATCAGTTAAGACAGATTGCTTGACGATCTCGCTGAAAAGATCAAAATCCGATGACCTCATGTCATCGGATTTTTTTATGCAACTCTCAGAAGCTCTCGCGCGCACTCATATTACCCGCCTAACCGAATTCACCTGCTTAGCTGATGTGTTAGAACCCGAGTTAATTCAATCCTGTTTAGACTCTCAGGGCGTTGCGACGCTAAGACGGCGTAAATTACCCATGGATGCAATGATTTGGGCGGTTATCGGAATGGCCCTGTTCCGAGGAGAGTCTGTTCGGTCACTCATCAACAAACTCGACATTGTCTTGCCGCAAGATATTGATTATGTTGCTCGCAGCGCCGTGACTCAGGCGCGTAAACGCTTGGGCAGTGAGGTGGTTCGAGAGGTGTTTAGCCGCAGCGCCAATACCTGGCACGCCAGAGCTGAGCACCCTCATTGGTGCGGTCTCAACTTGTATGGCGTCGACGGTGTCGTGTGGCGGACACCCGATAGTGTCCAAAATCAAGCTGCCTTTGCGCGCACCGCAAACGCTTCAGGCGAAGCGGCTTATCCGCAAATTCGCATGGTTTGCTTAATGGAGTTAAGCAGCCATTTGTTGGTCAACAGTGTCTTTGATTCGGTTGCCGAAAATGAAATGAACTTAGCGTCAGGGCTCATTCCTAGCATTCCCAATCACAGTCTAACCCTCTTTGACCGAGGGTTTTACTCGCTCGGTCTTCTGCACGCTTGGCAGCAAGCGCAACCTGATAGTCACTGGTTGTTGCCGCTGAAGAAAGGCACTCAATATGAGGTGGTTCGAACGTTGGGTAAGCACGACCAGCTGGTGAGGCTCACCACCACGCCTCAAGCCAGAAAGAAATGGCCGCAGCTCCCAGATACGCTTGAAGTCCGTTTACTCACTAAGACAGTGAAAGGTAAGTTAATCTCCATTTTAACCTCGTTGACTGACCCGATGCGTTACCCCGGCGAAGACATTGTCGACTTATATGCCCATCGATGGGAAATCGAACTGGGCTACAGAGAGATGAAACAACACCTGTTGGAGAGCCGTTTTACGCTACGCAGTCAACTGCCGGAGTTGGTGACTCAAGAACTTTGGGGCGTATTACTAGCCTATAATATCATTAGATACAAGATGTTACTGATGGCCAAAAGCTTACCATCGGTCCATCCCAATCAACTGAGTTTTCGGGATGCTGCGAGTCATATCATCTTCAAGCTGACACAACTGCCATCACAAACGCCGGGGAATGTCCCGAGAGATGTATTGGATATAGAACGCAATGCACGGCAATTTAAGTTGGATGGTAAACGGGAAAGGGCTTATCCAAGAGTGCTTAAAATGAGCAAAAACAAGTACCCAATTAGACCAAATAAAAATGCCGTTCACTCTTAAGTGAACGGCATTA
>NZ_JAKKRH010000117.1:0-1424 GCF_025654465.1 Shewanella sp. SM101 | reverse complement strand
GCGTAATGCCGATCAGTTAAGACAGATCGCTTGACGATCTCGCTGAAAAGATCAAAATCCGATGACCTCATGTCATCGGATTTTTTTATGCAACTCTCAGAAGCACTCGCCCGTACTCATATTACCCGCCTAACCGAATTCACCTGCTTAGCAGATGTGTTAGAACCTGAGTTAATTCAATCTTGCCTAGACTCTCAGGGCGTTGCGACGTTAAGACGGCGTAAATTGCCGATGGACGCGATGATTTGGGCCGTTATCGGAATGGCTTTGTTCCGAGGGGAATCTGTTCGGTCACTCATCAACAAACTCGACATTGTTTTGCCGCAAGAGATTGATTATGTTGCACGCAGCGCCGTGACTCAGGCGCGTAAACGATTGGGCAGTGAGGTTATTAGAGAAGTATTTAGTCGCAGCGCCAATACCTGGCACGCGAGAGCTGAACATCCTCATTGGTGCGGCCTTAACTTGTATGGTGTTGACGGTGTAGTGTGGCGGACACCCGATAGTGTCCAAAATCAAGCCGCCTTTGCGCGTACCGCAAACGCTTCAGGCGAAGCTGCTTATCCGCAAATTCGCATGGTTTGCTTGATGGAATTAAGCAGCCATTTATTGGTCAACAGCGCCTTTGATTCGGTTGCCGAAAATGAAATGAACTTAGCGTCCCAGCTCATTCCTAGCATTCCCAATCACAGMCTAACCCTATTTGACCGAGGATTTTACTCGCTCGGCCTGCTGCACGCTTGGCAGCAAGCGCAACCTGATAGCCACTGGTTGTTGCCACTGAAGAAAGGCACTCAATATGAAGTAGTGCGAACGCTGGGGAAACATGACCAGTGGGTGAAACTCACCACGACACCTCAAGCCAGAAAGAAATGGCCGCAGCTCCCTGAAACTCTTGAAGCGCGTTTATTGACTAAGATAGTGAAAGGTAAGTCAGTCGCCATTTTGACCTCGTTGACAGACCCGATGCGTTACCCCAGCGAAGACATCGTCGACTTATATGCCCATCGATGGGAAATCGAACTGGGCTATAGAGAGATGAAACAACATCTACTGGAGAGCCGTTTTACGCTCCGCAGTCAACTACCGGAGCTGGTGACTCAAGAGTTATGGGGCGTGCTACTGGCCTATAATCTCATTAGATATAAGATGTTGCTGATGGCTAAAAGCTTGCCATCGGTCCATCCCAATCAACTGAGTTTTCGGGATGCGGCGAGTTATATCATCTTCAAGTTGACACAACTGTCATCACAAACACCGGGGAATGTCCCGAGAGACGTATTGGATATAGAACGAAATGCACGGCAATTTAAGCTGGATGGTAAACGGGAAAGGGCATATCCACGAGTCCTTAAAATGAGCAAAAACAAGTTCCCGGTTAGAGCAAAGAAAAATGCCGTTCACTCTTAAGTGAACGGCATTAC
>NZ_JAKKRH010000116.1:0-1480 GCF_025654465.1 Shewanella sp. SM101 | reverse complement strand
GGCTTCGCGCATCTTGTTGTCCAAGTGTAGTTTTTAGCGAAACCATTTGATCATGCAACAAGATGCGCTTCCACCCTAATTTGATGATTTATTTGTAAATCATCAGGGGATTCTTCAGCGCTGAGCCATAACGGTATCTTTTGACTAGACACATTCCATATAAGTTTAGAGAAAAATACCGAATACATTCACTTATCATATTGTTTTATTTAATTAAAAATAAAACACAAATTCAAAATAAAGACAGTATCGGCATAACATCCTCCCCAAAACCGACTTCATATTTAATTATTAGAAAAAATAGGTCAAATAATGACAAAAGAAATGTGTCTCAAATCTTAGGCTGGCACACTTTGGGGCAAAAACGTGTTAGCCCAAAGCTAACGCAAAATGACGGTGTTCAGGACGTGAATCAGACTAGGTAAGTTTGATTCAATGTAACAGTTTATCAAATCCCTCATGATCACACCTTACTCTTTGGTAGTCATTACATTATGTATCTCAAATTATCAGATAACAAATGCCTGAACTTCGGGCTGCGGCAAACTTTGGGTAGAAGTGGGTTAAAGCCATCTATCGGGTCTAATTGCATCGTGATTTGAATATTTACAGGTTAAGTTAAGACTAATTCAGTTCAATCGTGCGTTCGGTTTAACCTATTCTTAGACCACTATCTTCACCTGCAGACGTGTCACTCGATCACCTTAAGCTTCATGCCCAGTCGTCAGCTTTAACCAATCCTAAAGCGCATCATGAGCGCTGAACAGCTATACGTTAATGCCAGTGGTCGATGATGGCCGGTATCTAAGCGTATTGTTCTGCTTGGTCCTATGATCCTGCCGTGTTGACCTGCAGGTGTGTCCGCTGATCTCACGCTGGCTAAATAGTATTTGTGAGGCAGGGAGATTAGTTGGGCGGATAGGTGTTGATGCCTGGCATCAATGTGCATGTTTACGTTTTGTCAGCGGCTTTACCTGCAGGTGCGTTAGTCGTTCAAGCATTAGCTGATGATTGTGGGTGCAGCTGGCATTGATAGGGCAGATATAGACGTGCTGTGTGACGGTAGCGAGTGAGAATACCGCACGTTTTTTTAGTCGTAGTTGTTACTTATATGTTATAGGGCGATAGGGGGTTTTACACCATTATGGTTCAACAGTTCTTCGATGCGGCCTAGATAATCCCTAGATCCCCTCAAAAAGTTGGGAGCACTCAAACCCATGCAGCAGTAAGACTACAGGCGAGTCGTTGCATCAACCCTACAGGAGGATGCAATGACTCGCTTTTGTTGCTTTTGTGTTAACGCTTGAGGGGCGTAAAGGGTAGGGCAAAAGGTGAGTTTTTTGGTAGTTCTGGGTGAATTGATGGCGCCTAAATGGATCCTTCTATTCGGCTCACGGTTTAGGTCGTTGCCTCATCCTGCTTGGGTGCTATCCGCTCGCCGTTTTTGGTCATTAAAAGCAGGCAAAGTGGGATGATCTGC
>NZ_JAKKRH010000115.1:0-1539 GCF_025654465.1 Shewanella sp. SM101 | reverse complement strand
CTGTCTCTTCTACACAAATAATTAGTAAAAAAACGGAACTCTCTTGACTGCCGATGATCTGATCATGCAAATTCATTTACTTCACCATTTTCCATGTCAATTTTTAACCCGAGCCAATGGGCAGCCGATCACTTTCATCATGCTGAGCTAGGTGATAAACGAAGAGCGGCAAGGTTAACCGTCGTTGCTGAACATATGGCGGTTGGCAGCGGCAAATCGGTTGCCAGATCATGTAATGGTGAAGATGCCAAACTCGAAGGAGCCTATCGATTGATCCGCAATGATAATGTTAGCCCATCTATGATCAGAGTCGCCGGTTTTGCTCGCACAACCCAAGCGGTTGAAAATGTGGATGAAATACTTGCTCTAGAAGACACAACAGCCCTGAGTTATAAGCACAGTGTGGCGCCTGAATTAGGGAAATTAGGTAAACCTACAGATAAGTCTCGTGGGTGGTGGGTTCATTCTGTCTTGCTGCTGGATAGCTATACTTCTCGGACCTTGGGCTTGATCCACCAAGATTGGTGGTGTCGACCTGACAATCCCAACGAGGCCGATGAAAAAGAGAGCGGTAAATGGGCCGATGCATCTTATTTTACGCGACAACGCTTGCAGTCTCACATGTCGAGAGTGATCTCAGTGTGTGATAGAGAAGCGGATATCATGAGTTATTTAGCGGATAAACAGTCACATAGTGAACGGTTTGTGGTGCGAGCAAAACATGCCAGAAACCTTGTTGAATCCGATGCTAAGCTGTTTGAGCACATGGACAGCCATCCCGTTACCGGCGGATACACCATCACCATCCCACAAAAAGGGATGAAGGAAGCCAGTGGTAAAAGCAAGAATCGTCCTTCGCGAACAGCCAAGCTCACTCTCAAAGCCAGTGCGGTGAATGTCAAACATAATGGCAAAGAGCACTCGCTTAATGTGGTGTATGCGCAAGAATGCCATTCGCCCCAAGGTGAAGCGGGGTTATCTTGGATGCTCCTGACCAGTGAGCCGATTGACACGCTGGCGCAGCAACTTCATGTGATTGATATTTATACCACTCGGTGGCGGATAGAGGACTTTCATAAAGCGTGGAAAACTGGCGCGGGGGTAGAAAGATTACGGATGACCTCGCCAGATAATCTTGAGCGAGCGGCCTCTATACTTTGCTTTATCGGTGTGCGGCTACTGCAACTAAGGGAAGTGATGAGTCTGCCAGTCTATCTGAGAAAAAGAGGCAAGGTCGAAGCAGCCCTGGGCATGGAAAATCAAAGCAGCAGCAGTGTTTTTGAGGATGATGAATGGCGAGTACTGATGGCGCTCTACAAGCCAAGGGCGCACAAAGGCAAAGAGGCACCAAATATGAAGTGGGCCTATCAGTCTCTGGCGAAATTAGGCGGCTTTAATGATAGCAAGCGCACGGGAATGGCTAGCTGGACCACGATTTGGGAAGGATGGGATGATCTTCAGGCTCAAGTAAAGGGCTATCGATTAGCCAAAGCCCTTTTTGAAGCCGGAAAAACGCTATGAGATCTGATCAAGAGACAG
>NZ_JAKKRH010000114.1:0-1696 GCF_025654465.1 Shewanella sp. SM101 | reverse complement strand
CCATTACATGATCTGGCAACCGATTTGCCGCTGCCAACCGCCATATGTTCAGCAACGACGGTTAACCTTGCCGCTCTTCGTTTATCACCTAGCTCAGCATGATGAAAGTGATCGGCTGCCCATTGGCTCGGGTTAAAAATTGACATGGAAAATGGTGAAGTAAATGAATTTGCATGATCAGATCATCGGCAGTCAAGAGAGTTCCGTTTTTTTACTAATTATTTGTGTAGAAGAGACAGATTCAAAGGTGTTTGCGATAAGAGTTGATCTACGATTTCCTGATACGTTTGAATCGAGTGATACAGCAGTGATCACCCGTTTCTTCGAATCATTAAAAGCCCAGTTAAAAGCGGATTATCAGGCGAAACTACGAAACACAACTGACGGTCAGGTTCATGCAAGTGAGTTATTTTACATTTGGGTTAAAGAGATCAGCGGAAGGGATAAGTGTCATTACCATGTCTGTTTGTTCTTCAATGGCCATGCGTATAAAAGTTTAGGAAAGTTTGAATTGGGTCGGGCTAATATGTATAACCGAATACACAAAGCTTGGGCGAGTGCACTAAGGTTAGATATTTCCCATGCTCAAGGGTTAATCCATTTCCCAGAAAATGCTCAATATTTACTGTGTCGTAACCAAGCTGATTTCACTTACATTTACCAAGACTTGTTTAAAAGATTAAGTTATTTTGCTAAAACAGACACGAAAATTTATGGGAATGGTAATCACAACTTTGGTTGTAGTCGTATCTCGGGTCGGTTACAAAGTTGGTGATTAACTTACTTAGCACGATAGCTGCGAGTACAAATAGGGAAGTAAAGGGCAAGGGGCTCAAATCCCTTGCTTTTGTGTTTATAGAGAGTAGCAGTATATTCATAATCGCTCATCCATGCGAAGACCTCTTTGCTGATGCATCTCTCAATAGCCGGCTTCTTTTTGGTGGCGGATACACAACACGGTCAATCGTTCGCTGCCATCATACTGGTACATTGCCAGATAACCGGTGTCACCAAAGTCGATAAGCAGTTCCCTAAAACAATAGTCATTGCCATAGATAGGACGACCACTTTCGGAATTACAATAAACTAGCTAACGAAGACGGTCACTTGTTGTGAATTTTTTGACATGCCTTGATATGAAGCCTGCTAAAATAATAGATGGTTTAAACGAAACAACCGATAGAGGCAGGGAGCAAAGCAATGACGATAAACTATCGAGCTATTCATACTCGCAGTCCATGGCGAAAAGCACGACATTCATCGGTAGAAATGGCTATTAAAGGCCCTGATGGAGCCTTAAACTTGTTGAGAAGAAAAGGGCGTGTCGGAAAAAAATGGGATGATTATGGTTCCGTGTCATGCGTCTTTGTGTGGGAATCTGGTGAAGATTCGGGGTATGCATTTAGGCTGAAAGCTACGTCAACGACAGATGTTAAAGGCTGAAGGATCCCCTCATAAATCAGCCATAGCATAGCCATATTTGAGCAACTGATTGGCGAATAATACCCAGGCCGCCAGCAATTCTTTCTCCGTGATTTGATAATCAGGCCGCCTGAGTACCTCCAATCCCAAGCGAATCGTTGAGAGTACCGTTCGATGCCCAATGGTATTGGCCTGAAAATGCTTATCCCAGCCCTGTTGCTGTGCGTGTAAACCAACTAGCCACAACAGGCATTGAACCATCAACACCATCAAC
>NZ_JAKKRH010000113.1:0-1721 GCF_025654465.1 Shewanella sp. SM101 | reverse complement strand
ATCGCCAATGTGGAAAGGGCAGCTCCGCGCTTGAGCAGCATGCGGCGGGATGGGTGTTGCGGGTCAGATTGGCTCATTGTTCAGCTCCTAGATTGTGGTGTTGGGCCACATTAACTCGGATGCACATTGCCGTAAGCAATACTTTCGAAAAGTACGGAAGATCAATCGAGGGAATTGCCTAGGAAGAAGGCTCTGAGCGGAGGTGGTAAGGCTTACGTTGGTTTTTGGTTCCATTGCTCCCCAAACCCCCACCTCATCTTCTTGTAGATCAAAGTGTTTGTGCAGTAGTGCCACGCCAAATCTGTCTATGCAGTTGTGCTTTTTCAATATTTCAAATATTTCATTTAGACATGGCAGGTCCTCATCGTCTATGGGTCTAACATTGTCGATATGGTTAATTTCACCCCACAGTAAAGAAATCATTTTATTTATCTCCACTATGAACGTTTAACTAGCGAAATGTTACAGATTTAATAGGGGTCTTAGTCTGCGAATCTTCATGGGAGACGGGACTAATCAGAGCCCTCGCTCTTGGATAACATTAGACGCTCGCGCGCAAAATTCCACCCATTCCGATAAGGCGGCGTATAGAGCCTTAGCGGCATCTGAGGTTGGCGCGTACTTATCTCTGTCGCAAGCCCATCTGGTGAACCGCTTCAGGGTATGCAGGCATCGTAGTCAGTGTCTGAGGGTCGGTTGAGGTCAATTTTGACTTCAAGAATCTAGACGTGGAGGGGAGGCCTCATGCCCGGCAAGACTTTAATTTCCATTGGCATGAGGCGCATGTTATTCGTGAACAGGCAAGATCCAAGTTTAAGCTTGTTTACTGATATTTTGCGGAGCCGATGAACTTAGAGAAATGCTCGCACCATATTTGGACCGTTGTAAACTCGTTGACGTTGACGCTTGCAGGAATGGTTTTCTTGAAATTCCCGAAGTTTTTCAATTCGCCAATCAGAATTGCTTCTTTCTTTATGTCCAAAAACGATTCTTTGTCGGTGGCTTGTTTCTTTGTCAGGTAAATTTTGTAGTCTGGACCAGGTGCTACATCACCTTTAAATACAATTTCGTTATCCGTAACAAAAAGTTGTCCATTCGCCCAGTGAAGGGCGTCGCTGCCTTTCTGATCTTTCTTGAACTCTCCGCTATACTTTGCCACCTTTTGCACTTCTTCAATTTCGGCGATGGTGGCGTTTTCTTGTGCTGTCAAAATCGGAAGTATATAGATCCCTAGCCCAACTCCCGCGCCAAACAGAGCCAGGTGGGACGCGAGCAGAATTATTTTTAATTGCTTTTTCATGGGTTGCCTCATGCAGTGAGTTATTTGGTGTGTCCATCACAATCCATTAGTTCGAACAGGGTGCGGTATGTGCTGATAGCGATATTGTTAGTGGGGTGCTAGCTTAGCTACCATGACTGTGTTGGATGAATGACAGGTGTAAAAATAGATGTCTCTTACGGTAACTGTCAAGGGGGTCGCCTCAGAAAACGGAAAATAAAGCACGCTAAGCCCTTACTTACCCAGATGTTTGACTGTTCGTGGCACTTTCGCCATGGCAATTGCAATTGCCCAACCCTTGCAAAATGCCGCACGCCTCTACAGATCGAGAGCCAGAACACTTCTCGCGCAAATCAACCAAGTGCCGTTTTAACTGCAACAGCGCGGACACACGCATTTCCACCTGTTGAATATGGGCCTCCAGCAGCGTGTTGACCTCCCC
>NZ_JAKKRH010000112.1:0-1868 GCF_025654465.1 Shewanella sp. SM101 | reverse complement strand
GACTAGCTTGAGTAAAGCTATCGCCTCATCACGTCGATTTCTATCCGCTACCGACTCGATAACGTAAGCAGGTACACCATTTTGAGTAATAATCATCGGTTCATCGAGGGTTAAGCTCGCGGCATTTTTCTTCAAAAAACTGATTGTTTCTATGTTCATAGGTTGATGCCTAGTTGATTAATTGAAAATAAGAAAACCCATTCACTAAGCCAAAATCATATCATGCGATAGATTAAAGACCAAAAAAGACTAAAAAAGACTAAAGACATCAAAACGCTTAACGCCGTGCTGACGGAGGACGGATTACGGAACGTTCGCACGCTCACTCACCGTCAGGGCGAAGCCCGTTCCGTTATCCGTAAGTCACGCAGTGACGTTCCGTAGCCGCAAAGTGGCGTTCGTAGAAGCTAGAGCGAGCTTGCGAGCGTTCTAGGGCCGAAGGCCTTCTAGCAGCAGCGCTTTTTGCTGCGTCCTAGCAGTTGCGTACGACTGCATGGATGCAGGAGGTACGAGCCCAGGGACGGGCGAAGGTAGAATAATGCAGGAGCAATTATCGAGAATAAAGCAGGAGCAGTTATCGAGCAACGCCCTAGAGTCTTGCAGCCGAAGGCCGTCAGCGAAGCGCCCGCTTTACGCCGCTCTTACCGCATCTGCGATAAACTCGGCTTGAGTCTGTGTCATCAGATTATCCGTTGACTCCACCATCACTCGGATTAAAGGCTCTGTGCCGGACTTACGTAATAGTACGCGCCCTTGGTCACCCAATATCCCTTCCGCTTTTACCACTGCCTGCTTAACACTGTCTAAAGCCAAAATGCTGTCGGCACTGCCTGATGATAAACGCACATTAATAAGTACTTGCGGCAGCTTGGTCATGCCCGCTTTAATGTCGGCTAGACGTTTGCCTGACTCTAAAATGGCTTTAAGTACCTGTAGAGACTCCACAATACCATCACCCGTTGAAGCGTGCTTTAAACTCAAAATATGCCCAGAACCTTCGCCGCCCAGTTGCCAACCCGTTTCTTTAAGCTGCTCAACCACATAGCGGTCGCCTACCTTTGCACGTACAAAGGGAATGTCCATTTGCTTAAGGGCCAGTTCTAAACCAAGGTTCGACATTAAAGTACCAACCACACCGCCGACCATTTCACCTTTATGGCACGCGGCTTGTGCCAGAATAAATAAAATTTCATCACCATCAACCACATGGCCATTATGGTCAACAAACATCACCCTATCCGCATCGCCATCTAATGCAATACCTAAATCGGCCTCATGCACCATCACGGCGGTTTGCAAACTATCTAAATGTGTTGCACCGCAATGGTCATTAATATTCACCCCATTAGGTTTGTCATTAATGCTAATCACCTCAGCCCCTAACTCACGGTACACATTCGGCGCGATATGGTAAGCGGCGCCATGGGCGCTATCGACAACAATCTTCAACCCCGTCAAACTTAAGTGATTCGGGAATGTTCCCTTACAAAACTCAATATAACGGCCTGCGGCATCATCAATACGGCGAACCTTACCGAGTTTTTCAGAGGCGACACACTGCATCGCATTATGCTGCAGCGCCTGTTCTAATAAGGTTTCAATTTCAAGCTCCTGCGCATCATTTAATTTAGTGCCAGAGTTTGAAAAAAACTTAATCCCATTGTCGTAATAAGGGTTGTGGGAGGCACTGATCACCACCCCGGCATCGGCGCGAAATGTCGACGCCAAATACGCCACCGCAGGTGTTGGCATTGGGCCAATCAACGCCACATTCACACCCGCCGCTGAAAATCCCGCCTCCATTGCCGACTCAAGCATATAGCCACTAATACGGGTATCTTTACCAATCAACACTTCTTTAGTGCCCC
>NZ_JAKKRH010000111.1:0-1956 GCF_025654465.1 Shewanella sp. SM101 | reverse complement strand
CTGTTAAGCCCATTGGCCTGGAAGTTGTTATGGCTAAAGACGGAAAAAAGCCAACCGCCCGAACAAGTCCCCAGTGTGCATTGGGCTTATCTAAGATTAGGAAAACTCGCGGGCTGGAATGACAGCAAACGAAGCGGAATTGTAGGCTGGGAAAGGTTATGGCAAGGATGGTTTAAACTGCAAACCATCCTTGAAGGTTACCAGCTAGCCTTGTCTCTTGAGCAAAAGATGTGATCAAGAGACAGGACATCAGTCAGGGCTTTCTGTTTTTTGGTACCCGAGGCCAGACTTGAACTGGCACGCTGTTACCAGCGAGGGATTTTAAATCCCTTGTGTCTACCGATTCCACCACTCGGGCAAACTCTTTACATTAACGACGGGAATCATGTCATTAATACTTTATATCTATGGAGGCGCGACCCGGAGTCGAACCGAGATCGACGGATTTGCAATCCGCAGCATAGCCATTCTGCCATCGCGCCCAAACTGCCAAATTTATTAAAATTTGGAGCGACATATCGGGTTCGAACCGATGACCTATACCTTGGCAAGGTATCGCTCTACCAACTGAGCTAATGTCGCCTATCATTGCGCTTAATCATTTGAACTCATGCTCGGCATGCTTTCCCCTGACTGCGGATTGGCATTCTACCGATTTAGACCTCAGAGTCAATCAACAATTTTTAAAAAATGATCTAAGCCGCATCGTTTGCCCAATAAACCGCCACACCTCAGTAAAGTTGATGTTTCATTCATCAATTTAGGCTTTGTACCGATACTGATGCCGATGCTACCGCTAATTAAACGCGGCAGATAAACAGGAGTTCATAATGAGTTATGGAGTCGAGTCCAATAAAATTGTAGAAGTATAGAAAAACAAAAGCGCCCCGAAGGAGTATATAGTAAAAACAGTGTCTATTCGCGTGTGAGTGAGTGACAGGGCTTTACATATAACGTCAGCGGCTTTCATTTCAAACGTACATACTGTGTATAATGGTATGTACGTTTTTTATTTGCGCCGAGTCCTTCGGCGGTAACCATTCATCCATGAATTTTTGTTCAGTGTTTAATTGCACCTTGTGAGTGCGACTTGTTCCAACAAGTCGGGAGAGATAGGAGTTACGTCATTGGTTTAGCAGGACGGGGATAGTTATTTGCGGCAAGTACAGAGTTGTCGCCGCATCCATGCGGCTTTGACAGTTCAGTTGTTCACTCATTGATTCACCTTCTTGATTAATTGCACTTAATTTACCACCACATTGCAACCGCTCCTTACCACGTGTTGCAAATTAATCGCACCACAACTTTCACGGAAAGTACCACTTCGTCGGATCTCGGCTTTGTGCCAGAAGCGGATATTACAATGTGCAGGTATTAAAGTCCGCTATTAGTCGTTAGCAGAACGTTAGTGTAAGGGCGATGAGCAGCGCAGCGGGTTATGGTCCCAGTATTCTGTGTAAATTATCTTGGCCGGTTTCAATATTATGCTGTAAAAATCATGGTAACAACAGAGTTTAAAATTAATCACTCATAGATAGTAATTTTTTGGTAATAGGTTTGCCAGACCTCACGCTAGTACAACCGAATAGGTATTACGACCACGTTGTTTACTTAAATACAGCTGCTGGTCTGCCAGTTCTATAATATTACTATCGTAGCCTTTCGCTTCATCGGCGACGGCAATGCCAACACTGATGCTCAGTTCTGAAGAATCCCCTGATGATTTACAAATAAATCATCAAATTAGGGTGGAAGCGCATCTTGTTGCATGATCAAATGGTTTCGCCAAAAACTACACTTGGACAACAAGATGCGCGAAGCCAATATCCTACAACATTCTTTACACCAATACTGCCCAGAACTTCACCTAAAACGATTAAACAGCTTGATGCTGGCCTCTAAGGCACTGATTGAATGTAAGACACTGACCTTGACTGAGTTAGGTCGAAATTTTTT
>NZ_JAKKRH010000012.1:0-128658 GCF_025654465.1 Shewanella sp. SM101 | reverse complement strand
AAATTTCGACCTAACTCAGTCAAGGTCAGTGTCTTACATTCAATCAGTGCCTTAGAGGCCAGCATCAAGCTGTTTAATCGTTTTAGGTGAAGTTCTGGGCAGTATTGGTGTAAAGAATGTTGTAGGATATTGGCTTCGCGCATCTTGTTGTCCAAGTGTAGTTTTTGGCGAAACCATTTGATCATGCAACAAGATGCGCTTCCACCCTAATTTGATGATTTATTTGTAAATCATCAGGGGATTCTTCAGCATTACGTCTTTGGAATGAGAGCGAAAAATGTCAAACAGGAAAAAGAACTTTAAGACGAATTAATACAAGATCTACTAACCTTAAACTTTTCTGGTAATCTGTTGTTTCTACATAACAGCGCAATTCAGGTGCATTCCCTGATGGACGCAGATGCACAATATCACCATTACTTAACTTAATGCGTAATCCATCAGTTGTATCAACATGGACAACCTCAAAATCAACTAAGCCTAATTTAGCGAGCAATAGTCCAGGATCTTTAAGCCCTTGGTCAATAATTGCTATACTTGTTTTGCGAGGAAAGTTTTGAATCCGATCACTAGCCGTAAATATTTCAGGTAATTGGCTAACTAAACTAGAAATCGAACCAATTCCAGCAAGCGCCAATACAGCAAGTACTGGCAATACGGCATCACGAGTAGGTAAAGCTCTTAAAGGTACACCATTGACAACAATGTCTGATGCAAGCAAAAAACCACCATTAGCCTCAAAACCAGCCACGCGAGAGTATGATTTTTGTAAATCATCAAAAGCAGCTATTACATAAGGAGAACCAATTTTTGTGCGCTCAACTTTTTTGAATAAACCACACATCTCAATTGCAGAATTGCAATTAACCGGTACAGCTAATGATTCAATATACAAACTTTTTGCCGCCAGTAGACATAAAATATCACCGCGTAAATAGATTCCGTTTTCATTAGATAAAAGAGGTCTATCACCATCACCATCAGTCGAAAATAAAGCATCAAGACGATGTTCTTTCTGCCAAGCTTGTGCCATGTCGATGTCTGATTGAGCCACAGCTTCCGTATCAATTGGCATAAAACTATCACTTCGGCCTAATCGAATAACCGTTGCACCTAATTGTTCAAATAGACTGGCATATAAATCACGGCCGGCGCTGGAATGTTCGTATATACCGATGCGCTTATCTTTTAGTAAATCAGCATTAAACAAATCGAGATAACGCGCTAAATATGCTTCTGCAGCACGATTTGATGCTATTGGTAAATCAATAATATCTAAATCACAAAGAGTCGTATTAACACTCAAAATAGATATTTCATCATCTTTACTAATTTCACCATCAGGACGATAAAATTTCAAACCATTTCTATCGAATGGGATATGACTTCCTGTAATCATAATAGCGGGGATATTATCCGCAATAGAGGTGACAGCAAGCGCTGGAGTGGGAATAACGCCGTAATAGTCGACTTCAATACCTGTTGATTTTGCAGCAGCAATGCATGAGATAGCCATTATAGGACTGCTTGGTCGATTATCAATTGCTATAGCTACACGTTTGAAATGAAAATGTTTTTGCATAGTCTGTATAAATGCTATGGTGAAACTAGCACAAACTTCTGGTGTAAATTCAGTGACCAGACCTCGAGCACCACTGGTACCAAACGCAATTCCGCTATCTTTGATGATTTGTGAGACAACTTGTTGATTCATTGATCTAACCTACCATATCTGTCCTCAAAACGAACAATATCATCTTCTCCTAAATACGAACCAGATTGTACTTCTATCAATTCTAAAGGCACCTTACCTGGATTTTCTAAGGAATGAACCACTCCGACAGGTATATAAGTTGATTGGTTTTCGGTTAGCAAAATGTCTTTATCGCCATTTGTAACTTTGGCGGTACCAGATACTACAATCCAGTGTTCTGCACGATGATGATGCATTTGCACCGATAACTTAGCACCAGGTTTAACTGTAATGCGTTTTACTTGAAAACGATCGCCATTATCTATTGAATCGTATTTACCCCAAGGACGATAAACTTCACGATGATGTTGCCATTCATTCCGTTTTTCAGCTTTAAGCTGTGCTACAACTTTTTTGACTTGTTGCACTTCTGACTGTTTAGCAACCAAAATTGCATCTTTTGTTTCAACGATAATTACGTCATCCAAACCAATAGTTGTTACCAATTTATCTGTAGCATTAATGTAAGAATTTCGAGTGTCAATGTTAATGACATCCCCCCGACATGCATTACCATGCTCATCTTTATCTGATACTTCCCATAAAGCAGACCAGCTTCCCACATCACTCCAACCACAATCCATAGGTACAACAACTGCATGAGATGTTTTTTCCATAACTGCATAATCAATGGAATCATCAGGACACGCTTCAAATGCGACCTTGTTAACACGAATAAAATCTAAATCTGATTGCGTATGAACCATAGCTTGCTCACATGCATTAAACATATCTGGACAATGAGCTTTTAGCTCGGCTAAGTAAGCACTCGCTTTAAATAAGAACATACCACTGTTCCAGTAATACTCACCTGATTCTAAATAATCTTGTGCTAAAATAAAATCGGGTTTCTCAACAAACTGGGCAACTTTGAATCCCGCCTGTGTACTTAGAGCATCACCACGCTTAATGTAACCGTAACCAATTTCTGCTGTTGTGGGTACAATGCCGAAGGTAACAAGTTTGCCAGTATTGGCAAACGGTATCGCCTGCTCTATTGATGTGCAAAACGTAGCTTCATTTTTGATAACATGATCTGCCGCTAATACAAGCAATAGAGGGTCATCCCCGTTTTTTAATGCCTGGATAGCTGCAATAGCAATTGCAGGAGCAGTATTACGACCTACAGGCTCTAAAATAATCCCACTGGTCTTAATCGCATTAGCACGGAATTGTTCAGCAACTGAAAAACGATGATCTTCATTGCAAATCACCAACACGGGTAAATGTTCAATACCTTTTAATCGTTTCGCAGTAGTTTGTAACATGGACTCCTCACCTAACAAGGTGAGGAACTGCTTAGGAAACTGTTGGCGCGAAAGAGGCCACAAACGAGAGCCTGAGCCGCCAGCCATAATTATCGGTAAAATCATTTATACACCTATGTTATTTAAATTTACGAATATTACTAACAGGAACATTAATGAGCATTAAAGCTATTAACATTATATAAATACGTGTATCGAATGCATCAGGGCCAAGCATCAAAACTCCAAACATATAAATAAAAATTGGTAAATAATTGGAATGATAAAAACGCTTAGCAGAAAAAGAAATTAAACAAAGCAAAAGCAAACCACTTAACCAGCCGTTAAAAAGAGAAAAAGCCAGAATGATGTTGTGAACAGTAAGCTTATCTGAGTCATGAGCGTAACGATATTCATCAACGGACGTAAATATTAATGTTTCATTAAACATAAACGGGTAATTAACAATATGCTTAACGGAAGAAATATTCATCATAACCCGTTGGAAATTTGAAGCACTTGAATTTAGCAAACCATCAGATGAAAAATAAAGTAAAATTGGCTGCAATAAAATATATAGCAAAAAAGCGAAAATAAGAAAGAAAGGTAAAGTCGATTGAAAACAATTAGGTCTAAATTTATAAAAATAAATTGCTGATATCAAACCTAAACTAATACCTCTAGCTGACGATTTCAAAGCAAAGAAGAGGTCAATAAACAATAGGGAAAATATTAAAAACCTTATCAAATGACTTGACCTATTCTTAAATAAAACCATAAGCACGGCCCATAAAGGAAATAACTTAGGCATATTAGTTTTATCTGAAAAAGTGAAATCAGCAGAGGAAATCATTAAGAAAATCAATATGAAAAATATTAACTTAATGAAAAAACTTGAATATCTAAAAGATACTTTACCATTAAAACTTATAATAAAAGAAAAAAAAAGCAAAACCAGAATCAGTGCATGATAAGAGCTTTTATAAAACCCGAAAATAAAAACAGCCAAAAAAAACATAACAAAAAACAAACAAAATGATACTAAATAATGAAATCTTTTCAAATTAGTTAAAATACAAATAAAGATAAATGAAAAAGCAAGTACTTCAACAACGTAAGGAATATAATTAAACAATTAAAACTCCAGCATTTTTTTTGCTATATAATCCCAAGAAAACATATCCATATTGAGAAAATGCTTTTCTGTAGAAATAGCTTCTTTAATAGCTTCTAAAAACAAATCAGGTGTATTAATTGAAACTATAGTTCCGCAGATTAAACTGGATAATTCTTCAAATACAGGCAAATCATTACAAACAACAGGAAGCCCTCGAGCTCTCGCTTCAACAAAAGGCATACCGAATCCCTCTAAATCAGAAGGGAAGACAAATACTCTAGATTTATCATATATATCAATAAGTTCGCATTCAGACAAATTAGAAAAAAATGAAGTGTCGATTTTGGATTGAGAAACATAATCTTTAATTTCAGAAAGTGTACCAAAATCGGAACCAACAAAAGCAATTTTAAGATCTGAACAGCGTAACAAATTTAACAACTGTAAATGACACTTATGCTTAGCATAATTGGAAACATATAATAAGTCATATTCGTAAAATTTGTTTTTAACAGGTTGGTGCCATAAATCAGAAACGCCATTATATGATACATATATTTTAGAATCAGGCAATTTAAGACCTTTTATTAAACGTTTCTTCTCTGAGTTAGAAACAGTTAAAATCTTATCCGAGTACTTTCCTGAAAGGAAATGACAACAATAAGCCAAGAATGACTTTCGACGACCATGTTTCGTTAAAAACTTTGCATCATGTATTACATGTATTAATTTAAAATGAGTAAATTTTATTGGCGCTAATGCTGATTCCGAGAATACGAAATCCGGTTTTATAAGCATCAACTTAAAACTCAAGACAAACAACTTCGCCAATCTCATAAAAACATTACAATCAAGAGAAAAAACAAAGTGTTTATCTGCAGATAAAGCAGCCCACGGAGAAAAACAAATAACCTCAACATCATCAAAGTGCTTATAAGAATCACATAAACTTAATACCCTTTTCTTAGCACCCGCGAAGGAACCATTGTGGTTATAGGGACTAATAAAAACTACTTTTCGCTTCAAAATTTCACTCCACTAGCAAGGTATAAGGCATTAATAAAAGAGATAAGTGGATTGCAAAACTTTCTAAAAAACAAATAATGGCCATCATAAGACCGTTTCAGTCGTTTAAACTTTGATATAATATTAACAGAAGACGAATCGGAAGTACCTGAATTATGAAAAACTTCAACATCATTAAAAATTTTTAAAGAGACTCCATTAACACTGGCTTTTAGGGATAAATCTAAATCTTCAGCATAAAGGAATATATCCTCAGAAAAACCATCCACTCTTTTAAACAACTGTTTAGACATCATAAAACAAGCACCAGAAACATAAACACTATCATACTCATTATTAATAAAAAAAGAATTCAATAATTTGATACGACGAAAGACTAAAAAAGGATAACTTGTTTTAATAAGAGTAGAACTGACTCCATAAGAGTCTTGAATTAATGGTGCCCAGATACATTCATGATGATTCACGTTTTTTGACAGTAGTAGAATTAAATTATCTTGTGAAATAGTGCAATCAGGATTTAAAAACAAAATTAGATCATGCTTAGCATTGATTACACCAATATTACAAGCTTTACCGAAGCCTAGATTAGAACCCGAATTTATTACTTTCGTAAAATTAGAAAAAGGAATGAAATCACCACTATTGTCGACAACGATGAATTCAACAAAGTCTAATTGAGATAATATTGCCTCCGTAGCATTAATTAAAGATGTCGAATTATAGTTCACAGTAACTATAGAAACTCTTATTGTCATTTCGCCCTCTTTAAGACATTACCAACAGAGATAACAGAATTATCTGGTACATTAACACCCCTTAAACAAACAACATTTGAACACAGCCATACATTTTTTCCGATTATGATTTCGGAAGCAACTTCACCTTGTTTGGAATAAGGAACTGTAAATGTCTTAACAACATGATCAGATGAATACAGTTGTACATTAGGTCCTAACATAGACCACTGACCTATTGAAACCCCCCCCTTCCCCTGAATAATAGATCTAACGCCAACAAAAACGTTTGATTCCAAATTTATAGTTCCATTGTGAGCATTTAAATAAACTCCAGTTTCCAATAAAACTTCATCACCAAGAACAATTTCATTATAAATATAATTATCCGATAGTTTTATAGTAACACTATCATAAAATTTGCATTTCTTACCAATTGTTAAATTGGACTTGTTACCAAAAATAAAAACCTTACCATAAACCCTTAGTAAATTTAGATTAAGTTTAGGAAAAAGCAAGAACTGACCTAATAATAATGCATATAATTCGTTAAATATTTTTACAAACCTAATCACAATCTCTCCTTAGCAAACTCGTTAAAACAAAAACAAAATAACCTTTAAAGATCAACTTTGATGCAACAATTAAAGTTTTTCGAGCCCAGACAATAAAATGTAATGGTTTATTAACTACAAATGAAAACTCGCGCAATAAAATCAAATATAAATCTTTATTAATTTCATCCTTTTTTAAATTGGTAGTATTAGAATCATGCAACCTGTAAAAGGCAACGTTTTTATTCGACTTTTTAACTTGTCCATATCGGGCAAGTTTTAGCCAAAGAGAAAGGTCCTCTAAAATATAACCCTCATCAAATCCACCCACCATATCCAAATATCTACGATTTATTAAAACAGAGAGCGCTGGAATAAAATTACCTCTTAGTAAATCTATATATGAGACAGAATCAGCTTGAATCAAGTAAGGACGATTAGCACAATAATAGTCAATTAAATTATCAACAAGAGCACCATCGAGTTCGACAGGAGATGGATTTGAGAGATTGTCCATAAACAAAGCGTTAGCAAAAACAAAAGAGATTGACTGAAAGTTAGCTGACTCATTGAACAATGAAATACATTCTGATAATTTATTTGTCATAAAAATATCATCTGATGCCAAAAGAGAAATAAATTCACCTTTAGCATAATTCAATGCTTTATTGAGTGACTTACTCAAACCCAAATTATGATTATTCTTAACATATATAAATTTATGTTTCGAACTTAATTGAACTAAAAGAACATCTGAACCATCACTCGATGAATCATCAATTACAATTAATTCAAAATTGGGGTAATCTTGAGATAAAACGGAATTTATAGCATTTTCAATATAATCAACATGATTATAAGAAGGAATAATTACCGAAATTAACGGGGAATAATTAACAACTTTGCACTTAGCCATAAATCTACCAAATATAATTAACAGGTATTAAACAATAGAAAATATAATTTTTATATATTAATTTAAAACTTTTTCAAGCATCGTGATTATGAGCTTACAAACATATATGCCGCTTATTTTATAATAAAAAACCTATTCCAAAAGGAATTCTAAATTTCGTTTGAAAAGGGAAATGTCAATAATGTAGTTACCATTAATATTTTCACAGTGACTAGATACTGTGTTAAAAAAAAATAATTTAACATTTGCAAACTTTGCTAACGTTGAAAATGCAGGGAAGTGCTTGACCGATTCAGGTAGCCAAGTTAATGCTTTACATGAATTGTTACAATATATAAGGTTCGCCCAAGCTGCACCGCTTGCCCCTACAATATATCTAGCATTTTGAAAAAGGAAAATTTGCTGCTTTATATCATGATCTTCCATATATATTATTTTAAATTTATGCTTAAGTAGCAAAGGAATAATATCACTCTGGTTATAGCCTCTCATTTTACCTTCTTTTCTTGCAAGAAAAATCCTATCTGCACTGAACATTTTATTATTGCTTGAAGTTATAACACGTTCTGTTTTGGACTTAACAAAAGTTAAAGAATCGAATCTTAAATGCAGGATATTACTTGCAATCCCTGCTTCTCTTTCATTAAACAAAATATTATTTATCGGAGTTAAATGATATAAATGTTTTACATTAAGACTGAAATTGCGTGGGACAAAAACTATATCAACTTTAATATCGCCAAGTATACTATCTAATAAAAACTTAAAGTTAGCATTTTCCTTTACGGTATCAGACACTAACAATTTAACACCTCGTTTATACAAACCAAGTTCTAAATAGAATTGCAACTTTGGCAAGATTTCAATTAGCCAATGATAATAATTCCAAGAACCATTCCCGATTAAAAAAAAACCACTATTAATATTAGTTATTTCATCTTCAAGTATTAAAGCTAATGTATTATCATGTGACAAAAGACAACCTGAATTATAATTTGAATTTTCGTTGTCTTCATTACAATAACGCTCTATAAATAGATAGTTATCATTAATAAAACTAGAACAACTACCAGATATTATATAATTTTCGAACTCTACGATTTGCACTTCAGGTGAGACAACTTCAATAAATTTTACACTTTCTACAAATGTATAATTTGGTAAATAAGTTTTAGCTATTATTTCAGGTAATATTACTTTTCTATTGAGTATCGCTAAATCAAGATACCTAACCATTTTAGTGACGATTTTTTTGTTTTTACTAGAAAAAAAATTAGCCACTTTTAGTAATACATTTAACTTGAATCTATTTTTAGTTTTTTTTAATTCTCTAATAAATATTGTTTTTATAAAACTCACTTTATTCTTAACCTTTTATCACAAAGTTTAACTTTATATTTTTAAATAATACGCATTAAATAAGTTAGTATTTTCATTTAAACATACTTGGATGCCACCATATAACAGAATTATCGAAATATTATTTACCCAATATATCTAAAAAATATGCACTAAATATTTTTAAATCTGAATAAATTAGAAAACATTTTTACGTATCTAAAAACAATTACATTGTAATTATTTTATATTAGAAAATTTAAATCCAAAAAATCTTGCACACTTCCTATACACGTTAAATATTTTAGTTATTTTCTGGTTGTTTATATCCAATGTTGCAATCATATTTACAGCATAAATAGCCGATCCAACAACAAAGAATACACCTAATATCATAGTGCTTAGATATGATAAATATGATGATATTAACAATATAATAGAGGCCACAATCAAAATCACAATTGATTTTATATTATTTATTGTCCACTTAAAGTTATTAATTTTTTGACTAATAAAATAAACAACGAATATATATAAAAAATAACTGGCAGTAAAAGCATAACCAGTAATTTCGATACCATAGCGATCGATACCGAAATAAACAAAAAATATATAACTTATATTCCATAGAAGTTCGGTAAAAACAAATAGTTTACTGCGTCCCTGAGCCCCCATGATAAAACCCAAAGGCCAACTTATGACCTTCAAAACATCGCCGCTAACTTGCCAGCGTAATATTTCTATAGAAGCGTTAAATTCACTTGAGTAAAGTAAATTAATTACCAAAGGCGCAAAAGCAAGCATTGCTAATAATACCGGGGCTGCAAATATTATAGCTATTTCCGTTTGTTCATTGACCAAACGATTTGCTTCATTTCTATTGTGTATATTCTCTGTTAATCTTGGATAATAATCTGCTGCCATTGCACCTAATACAAAAGTGATATAAGTCATCGATATTTGCCAAGAAGCTTGAAAATAGCCTACCGCTTCAATGTTTAATTCTTGACTGATAATAAAACGAACGATTAACTGGCTACTTACCGCCATTAAACCTGTAAGCATGAACGCAAGTCCTAAGTTGAACATGCTCCGCCACTGGACGCTAAGTTGTTTAAGGCTATTTGATTCGTTTGTTATTTTTGGCAACTTTCGGCAGTAATAGTAAGCGACGACACTGGTAACCAAAGGCACTGTAATAATAAAAAATGGTACACTAGATTCGCCAAATCGCCACACCGCTAACAAACCAATTACAGTAGCGGCTAGTGCACTGAACACCCTAACCTCCGCCAGTTCACGTATCCTACGTAACCCTTGCAGTAGGGCTGTTTGTGATCCTGAGATTAACGTAAAAAATACGCCTATTGCAATAACAGTGATAGCTAGCTGATAATCAGGACTTTGAAAAAACAACACAGATAGCGTTTCTTTAAAAACAATGATAATAATAATAGCAAGCAAGCCGAATATACAATTAGCAGAAAACAATGCTTTTCGTACTAGATCCAAAGTTTCATTACATTTATTATTAAGCGCGATCTCTCGAACCCCGCTTGTACTTAATCCCATACCAAAGAATGTAGAACCCACCGCCATAATGGTTATAAGTATGCCCATTAACCCTATGCCGGCTGGCCCTAATAACACGGCAAGCACTTTAACTTTAATTAAGCCGATTAATATGGTTAAAAAAGAGGCACCACCTATGATGGCGCTATTTTTAAGTATTTTTGTTTTTGAATTTTCTTCTAACATCATAATTAAGATCGATTCTTTTAATTGCTAGTTTTTAATTTAGCTTATCATTGGTTAAATGCTCCGCTAACTGTTTACAACTCGTAATCTTCATCTATTGATAGTTAATTCTGTACTGAGTAAATTCGTTTCTCATTGAGAATCTAGGATGCTCCTCAAGCAGACTTGACAGCGATATAAACACTGTTCGCTAAATTACACAAAGTGCTTATTTGCTCACACGATAGCCATCACGACCCAAGTTATGCCTACATATTCAAATAGCAATATGTAGAATAATAACAAATACTCGGAATGGTTATCATTTAAATAGTCAGCAACCTCTCCAATGGAGCTCCTGCAAGGCACATTCGCAAAACCTAGCGATAAACTTGACTATTTCAACTGCGTACTGGCATGTTAATGATCACATTAAGACTGCCAACTATACTCTGCACTTGGCCCTGTATTGCCAAACCTGTTGGACCAGTATAAATAGCCACCACCTCGGTAATTACAAATCCCATCGTCATGCGTAGTAATGTTAATAATCCAGTCATGGCGGTGACTTTGAGCAAACGCTTCATCCAGCAAACTCATTCATTGCGGCAATAACTTGCTTAACCGCCGCATCACTCATGGTAGGATCAAGCGGAATAGAAAGCACCTGTTGATGTATTTGCTCAGTCAACGGCAAGTGCATCTCGGCATATTGCTGATAGGCCTGCTGTTTATGCGGCGGAATAGGATAGTGAATTAAGGTTTGCACCCCATTGTCGGTTAAATGTTGTTGCAACGCTTCACGGTTTTCACAGCGCACCACAAACAAATGCCAAACATGAGCAAGCTCTTCAGCTACGACTGGCAAAACAATTAATGGGTTGATGATATTAGCACGATAAGTTTGAGCAATATGTTGACGACGGGCTGTTTCAGCCTCTAAATGGTGCAACTTAACTCGTAACATTGCTGCTTGAATTTCATCAAGGCGGCTATTAACCCCTTGATATAAATTCTCATATTTTTTATGAGAACCATAATTCCTTAAGGCTTTAAGAGTTTGTGCTAACTCATCATCGTTGGTGGTTATGGCACCAGCATCACCGAGTGCGCCTAAGTTTTTGCCTGGGTAAAAACTAAATCCTGCAGCATCCCCCCAGTTACCAGCTCTCTTCCCACAAAGTTCAGCACCATGAGCTTGAGCACAATCCTCTAAAACTAATAAATCATGCTCTTTAGCAATAGCCATAATTTCATGCATTGAAGATAGTTGACCATATAAATGTACTGGTAAAATTAATTTAGTTTTGTCAGTGATAGCATTGCGAACAATTTGAGGGTCAAGATTGTATGTACCTGGGTTTGGTTCTACTAATACTGGTACTAAATCATTCTCAGTAATCGCTAATACTGATGCAATATAAGTATTAGCTTGGACAATAACCTCATCCCCAGCTCTAAGTTTGCCTAATTCTAGCCATGCTCGGATAACTAAGATTAAAGCATCCAATCCGTTAGCAACACCAATAGAATGCTTTGTACCACAATAAGTAGCAAATTCAGCTTCAAATTGAGCAAGTTCATTACCCATAATATACCAACCAGAGTCGATTACTCTGCTACAAGCATCTTTTAATTCAGATTGATATTGTTGATTAATTTTTTGTAAATCTAAAAAAGGAACTATCATGTTTTTTACTCTTTAACGTCATTCAACCAAGCTTCAACAACCTCCACAGGATAACCTCTATGAAATCGATTACGCCATGGATATGCTTTTTGCTTAGGATTATTGTGCATTCTCAAAATTTTCGAATCGCAGATTATTTTTATTGGATTTCCACTCGCTAATTTTCCCTCAGGAATATTTTCTTTGACAACAGAACCAGCTGCTATAACAGAATCTTTACCAATAATTACACCTGGAAGCACCAGAACTTTTGCTGCTAATACCGCAAAATCATCTACTGTCACTCCTACAAGGTCAGCACTTGGAGGAGTTGGATCATTAGTAAGTAGAACTTCAGGAAAAAGCCAAACATAGTTACCTATTCTTGACATTTTACCAATATGTACATCAGCATGACATTTAGTATAATTTCCAATAACACAATCACCTTGTACATCGGAACGATTTCCCAACTGACAACCATCACCTATTATACTGTTTTCTCTAACACTGACATAATGACCTGTATTAAGGGAATCTCCAATTTTAGAGCCAGAATAGAACACATTATGACTTCTAATATTGCAATTTTTGCCAAACTTTAATTCTTTTGCTTTCGCTAATGCAGAAGGCAGACCTAACTCACAATATGCACCAATGCGGCAGCCTGAACTTAAATAGACATAGTCATGTACTACTGTAAAAGGTCCAATCTCAATGTTATCTTCTAAAATTGCTAAAGGTGAAATGATCGCAGAAGGATGAATTAATGCAGGCATTAAGCAGTACTCCCTGCATCAACCGTAATCGTTGTACCTGTGATAGAGCCTGCATCTTCAGAGAGTAAAAAAATTGTAGCCGCAGCGGCATCATCAACATTTGCTAAGCGCCCAAGCGGGCTTCTTCTTATGATTGACTTCAATTTTTCCCCTTGAAGTCCAGCAGTCATTGCAGTCTCCATATATCCAGGGGCAAGAGTATTTACGGTTATATTCGCTTTCCCCAGCTCCCTCGATAGTGATTTTGTGAATCCGGATAATGCTGACTTAGATGCACCATAAACACTTAGCCCATTAAAGCCAGTGCTTCCAATAATCGATCCAATATTTATAATTCGACCACATTGATTTAATAACATGGCACGACTTACATATTTTGTTAGCAAGATTGGTGACATAATATTAGTAATAATTAGTTGACTAATATCTTTTTCATGCATTGTCGCTAAAACACCATCATGACCAACAGCTGCATTATTTATTAAGCCGTATGGTCTCCCATGATCTTTTAATACTTTCTTAACTAAATTTGATATACCTTCAGTCGTTGAAAAATCGTAATCATAAAAAAAAGCTTGCTCCGGATAAGCATCTCTTAACTGATGAAAATCTCCTTCTGTTCGGCTAATTCCAACTACTTTGTAATTACTTTCAAGAAGCTTTTTTGAAATAGCCAACCCCAATCCCTTACTGGCCCCTGTTATTATAACTAATCTCATGAAGCTTTACCTCTCATGATTTTTCCCACAGAATTTTTTTCAATTTCATCAACAAATTTGATCAAAGCAGGAACCTTAAATGGGTCTAATTGTGCGTAGCAAAAAGACTGTATATCTTTCTTGAGTTGACTAGAGTCGACACAAGACTCTTTAAGTACAATATTACAGGCAACTAACATACCCATCATTGAATTTTTTTTACCAAATACATGGCACTCAGATACAGCATCGTGTTTCAAAACAATACGTTCAATTTCTTCTGGTAAAACCTTATTACCTCCAACATTGATCGTACCACTTTCGCGTCCCATAAATAAAACTCTATCGTTTAAAATGGAAACTAAATCACCTGTATTTATATATCCATCATCATCGAATTCCAGCAAACCGCTTACAGCAGTATTAGATGAATGTTTGGATCTAATCCATAGAGTGCCATCTTTCAACTTGATTCTGGGATGAGAATAAGATTCATCTGATAACTCATCCAAAAATGAAGTTGGAAAACCTTCTTTTAAATCGCTTACACTAAATCCTACACCAGCCTCTGTTGACGCATAAATATGAATTATTTTAGCTTCTTGATAGATATTTTTCAGTGTATTTAAAATTGTTTGATCGGCGATTTCACCACCTAATGTAATCCTTTTTAAATCAATTGAATGACTACTAGGTTCCATTAATAATTTTCGATAAAACGAAGGCGTAGCAGATAAACAATTTACCTTCGTAGATATTAGTAAGTCAATAATTTCAGACATGTTATTATGGGACTCTAAAATAGTTAATTTAGAACCAGATCGTATTGACTGAAAATATACTTGTAAACCAGCAAAGCGATTAACATCGTATACTAATGCCCAATTATAAAAGCCACCTTTTTCTATATCAGTTTTAGCCGTTCCAGTAAGCCTTTCAAGTTCATAAGAAACTAATTTTGGAGTACCAGTAGTGCCTGATGTTGCGAGTATCCATCTACGTTGATACTCATCTGACACATGTTCAGATATCACTTTAACTTCAACACTCAAGCCTTTGAAATTAAAATAATAATTTATTTTCGCCTTAAAAAAGAAATCTTGCTCTGTAACTTTTTCTAATCCGTCAGGTAAAATCAATAAGTTTTTTGCTAAATTTGATATAGCAGGTAAATACATTACCGCAAGCTCACGAGAATCAAATTTAACAGCAATATTGCTATCCTGATAAAGTGAATGCTTTTCTATGAAGCTATTAGAAATTTCGAGCAATTGAGAATAAGTAATACATCCTTGCTTATGGACTATAAATGGTCTTTCAGCAGGTACTTTCTTTAGAAAATCTAAAAGTGTTTCTTGATTTTTAATTTGAGTATTTTTCATAAATTGCTACAAAATCTCCAAAAGTTTGAGGATACACAGCATCTTCCATCAACTGGAATGGATCGTAATCCAGTTCTTCTTCCAACAGAGCAACTAAAATCGCAAAGCCTAGTGAATCAAGTTCTGTCTCTAATAAAATGATATCATCACTTAAACTGTCATATGATTTATTGACATTTGTTTGAATTAAAGCTTCATTAAACTTATCTAATATGACTTTTCTTAACATTGTTTTATTTCCTTTAAGAATATTTGATAATCTCGAATATAGTCAGACTCATCATAGAGTTGGTCTGCTAATACCATTAGCACACAATCATCTGAAAAGTCATACATTTCTCGCCACATACATGATTCAATTAATAACCCTTTTGCTGGGTTGTCAAGTAGTACCTCAACTTTTTCCCATCCATCATCCAATAGAAATCGACAAGATCCACGAACCACAATAGCGACTTGCTTTAGTGTCTTATGAGCATGATAACCACGCCGAACACCATCCTTAGTATTAAAAAGGTAATACACTCGCTTAACTGAGAAAGGAATATTGATACCTTCTTCTAAGGCAATTAACGAACCACGGTCATCACCATGAGCTTGTAGAGGGATAAATTTAATTTCCATGAAGAGGTTCCTGCTTAAACATTGAGAAGGTTTGTGCTAACACATCTTTTTCAGACAATAAAACTTCCTGAATAGGCCATTGAATATTCAAGTCTGAATCATTCCAGCAAAGTGCACCTTCACTTTGTTTATGATAATAATCAGTCGTTTTATATAAAAACTCTGCCGTCTCACTTAGCGTAACAAATCCATGAGCAAAACCTTCAGGGATCCATAATTGACGCTTGTTCTCAGCAGAAAGATGCACTCCAACCCATTGACCAAAGGTTGTAGAATTTTTACGAATATCCACAGCCACATCGAATACCTCACCTACCACACAACGTACTAATTTACCCTGTGCATGCGGCGAGGACTGATAGTGAAGACCACGCAAAACGCCTTTACTTGATTTAGAATGATTATCTTGCACAAAATTAACACTATAACCAATAGCAGTCTCAAACTGTTGTTGGTTAAAACTTTCGAAGAAAAAACCACGATCGTCAGCAAATACTTTAGGTTCAATTATTTTTACATCTAGAATTTTTGTATCGATAATTTTCATGTTATTCGCGAGTTGTTAATAATTAGGGAGAATAGTTTTAGCGAGTAGTACAATAAGCAGCCAAACATGATTCACATATAACTATTCAAATTATTTAAAGCCATTTGCCAGTCGCTAGGCTTAATACCAAACCTTTGCTCTATTTTACGGCAATCAAGCTTAGAATTAGCAGGACGTTTGGCTGGAGTGGGATACTGTTCTGAAGTTATGCCATTGAGCAATATTCCTTTATTAAGAACACTTTGCTCCTTAGCCTTAGCGAAAATTTCCATGGCAAATCGATGCCAGCTAACATGCGGCAAGCCTGCAAAATGATAAACACCATAGTGGTTATTGCCCATGTGCAACACTTTAGCCATTAGGATAAGCGCATTGGCAATATCACCCGCATAGGTTGGGCCACCAAATTGATCTGCTACCACTCCGAGTTCATCCCGGCTTTGTGCTAATCGAAGCATGGTTTTTACAAAGTTATTGCCCGTTTCACAAAACACCCAAGCAGTACGCAGAATAATATGCCTCGGGCAGGCCGCCGCAACGGCCTGTTCACCAGCAAGCTTACTGTGACCATACACCCCTTGAGGTGCAACAGCATCGGTTTCAACATACGCACCCTCCTTATCACCTGCAAACACATAGTCAGTGGAGATATGCAGTATGCTTGCACCAACGCTGTTAGCCGTTTGTGCTAAATATTCAGGCCCATACCGATTAATGGCGTAAGAAAGCTCAACCTCTTGTTCGGCTTTATCTACTGCGGTATGGGCCGCTGCGTTGATAATGGCATCCGGCTTAAATTCATTAACGAGCTTATTGACTGCATCACGATCAGTAATATCCAATTGGTCGCGATCAACTGCCAAACATTCAATTTCAGACAGTTCAGTTAATTGCTTCACCAGGCAACTGCCTACTTGGCCATTACTTCCAGTAACAAGGATTTTCATTTTTTATCCGCCAATTGTGCCAGATACTGACCGTACTCATTTTTAAGCATCGGCTTGGCTATATTTTTAAGCTCATCAGCGCTTAGCCAGCCATTGCGAAAAGCGATTTCTTCCAAACAGGCCACTTTCAAGCCTTGTACATGCTCAATGGTTTGGACAAAGGATGAGGCTTCATGCAGGCTCTCATGGGTGCCGGTATCAAGCCAAGCAAAGCCACGGCCTAATAATTCGACATTAAGTTCACCGGCTTTTAAGTACATGTCATTAAGGGTGGTGATCTCAAGCTCGCCACGATGTGACGGTTTAACTTCTTTTGCCAGTTCCACCACCTTGTTATCGTAAAAATACAGGCCCGTGACTGCATAGTTAGACTTAGGCTTAGCTGGCTTTTCTTCAATAGAAACAGCCTTCATGTCTGCATCAAACTCCACAACGCCAAAACGCTCAGGGTCTTTTACTTGATAGCCAAATACAGTAGCGCCCGTCGGGCGGGTCGCCGCATTTTTAAGAGTCTTGGAAAAAGATTGCCCATAAAAAATATTATCGCCAAGCACCAAACACACATTAGAGTTACCGATAAATTCTTCACCAATTATAAAGGCTTGAGCTAAGCCATCTGGTGAAGGTTGTACTGCATAGCTTAAGTTGATACCAAAATCGGAGCCATTACCCAGTAAGCGACGAAACGCCTCATTATCTTCTGGGGTAGTAATAATTAATATATCTCTAATGCCCGCTAACATAAGTGTTGATAGCGGATAATAAATCATGGGTTTATCATAAATGGGCAACAGTTGTTTAGATACACCACGGGTTAATGGATATAAACGCGTACCTGAACCACCAGCTAAAATAATTCCTTTCATTAAAAAATAAGCTCCTAGATATATAGGCCCTAGGTTTAAAGAAAAATCAGGGCGTTAAAACAAAATAGTAAAAAGGATTAAATGCCTAAACGCTCACGCTGATAAGTACCATCTTGAACATGCTGGCACCATTCTTGGTTAGCTAAATACCATTCAACTGTTTTACGTAGACCAGTCTCAAAAGTTTCTTGTGGCTGCCAATCAAGTTCACAGCTCATTTTAGAAGCATCGATGGCGTAGCGGCGATCGTGGCCAGGTCTATCGGTTACATAGGTAATTTGCTCAGCATAAGGCGTATCTTTAGGTACTAATGAGTCCAATATGCTACAAATAGTTTGTACCACTTCTAGGTTTTGTTTCTCGTTATGCCCACCAATATTGTAGGTTTCGCCAACATTTCCCTCTGTAACCACTTTGTATAGTGCACGAGCATGGTCTTCAACATAGAGCCAATCGCGGATCTGATCGCCTTTACCGTAAATGGGCAATGGCTTGCCTTCAAGGGCATTGAGGATAACCAGAGGGATTAACTTTTCAGGGAAGTGAAACGGGCCGTAGTTATTTGAGCAGTTAGTCACAATCGTTGGAAAACCATAGGTACGAAGCCAAGCGCGTACGAGATGGTCGCTGGAAGCTTTAGATGCAGAATATGGGCTGCTAGGTGCATAGGGAGTCCTTTCGGTAAATAATGGCAGTTCAGAGCCTGCCGCCACTTCATCAGGATGCGGTAAATCGCCATATACTTCATCGGTTGAGATATGGTGGAAACGGAATGCAATTTTACGCTCAGCATCAAGTTCGTTCCAATATTGGCGGGCGGCTTCGAGTAAAGTGTAAGTCCCCACTATATTGGTTTGGACAAAATCAGCCGGGCCGGTAATTGAACGGTCAACATGGGACTCTGCCGCTAAATGCATAACCGCATCAGGTTGATGCTGTATAAAAACTCTATCTAGCTGCGCACGATCGCAAATATCCACTTGCTCGAAAACATAACGCTCACTTGCCGCAACACTTACAAGTGATTCTAAATTGCCAGCATAAGTCAGCTTATCAAGGTTAATTACGCTATCTTGAGTATTGCTGATGATATGACGAACAACTGCTGAGCCAATAAAACCGGCGCCGCCAGTGACGAGTATTTTCATTCTTATCTACCAATAATTGTTGAACGTAACCATTTAGAATGGTTAATAAAGGAGGACAAACACATAAATTTTTAACTTTTCATCTCAGCCATCCAAACCAAGCTGAGACACTTTTTATCCATTTTGAGACAGTCATATCTTCACCATCCCACATAAAGCCTAGGTTTTACTGCTTTTCGTTAAACTGTCCCAATAGGCCCTCAAAAAAAGGGAAAAGTAGGCTCTAGGCTCTAGGCTCTAGGCTCTGCTCTTTTCTCATGAAGCGCCTAATTAAAACAAACATTACGCCTAACATACCACCAAGCATAGTGCCTAATACGCATATTAATGCGCGTTTAGGTTTGGCCTTTTCTTCTGGCGCTAATGCGGGATCGATGGTTTTAAATACGTATTCATCACGTACTTCAGCAAACATAATGGTTTTAGCTTGTTCTTCCACCAACTTATAAAGAATCGCTTTAATATCGGCGACATTGGTTAGAGCAATTTGCTTATTTAAAAATTCACTGCTGCGATTTGCCTCTGCAACATCACGTTCCTTCATTACTTTATTAATATCTTGCACCAACCATGAAGCCCATTGCTGAGCAACTGTTGGGGATAAATGCTCAATTGACAATGTTACCATTCCGGTTTCTTTATCCGAATTAACAGATAAGATCTTACTGAAGACTTTATACGCTTCTTGCATTGAAGGTTCTGGTTTAAGTGGAGGGTCAACTTCTCGTACCCAATGATTTGATTTATCATCATAAAGATCCGCATCGTATACGATTATATCTAAATCTCGATCCCACTTTTTTGCTGCCATTATATCAGCAAGAATATTATGCTTTTGAATGAAATCACTAGTAAATTGACGGGATTTTAATACTTCAATTGCAAGCTGAGTTTTATCTGTCCCCCCTTTATTGCCTAAATTCACTCCTGCTAAGCTGGCTAAACCGCCAAATTGAGAGGCTAATGCACTTAACCCACCACCTTGCTCTTCTGCTGCAGGGGCCAGTAATGCTTCAGACTTATAGATATTGGGTTGCATTATCGCAAACACCACAGAACCAATGGCGAATACAGCAGTAATGGCAATGATTAACCATTTGCCTTGCCATATAACCGAAAAAAGCTCGCGAAGATCAATTTCGTCATCGCTTGTGGTTTGAGGGAATTGCGCATCAGTTTTATATGTATTTGGATTTTGAGTAATTTGTGTGTTCATTAGTTCTTCAGATTCTAGATTCTAGTACGCGGCGAGAGCGCTGCGCTTCTATAAGGGCAAAAGCTAAAAGCAGAGCGGGCTACACTCTGCTAGATTCTAGCGCCTAGAGCCCTGAGATTACAGACACTGCAACAGCAGTATTGTAGATAATGCCAGTGACTTGACTCCAAAGCGTTAAGTTGTCTTTATATTCAGTATCTAATGGAACAACTATGGTATCGCCAGGTTCTATAGCACTGCCACCATTAAACCAGAAGGATGTGGTTGGCATTTCGACCGAGCCATCAGCCCTTAAAATATATGAGCGGGATTCATCGGCACGTTTACGCGCGCCACCAGATAATGCTAAATATTGGTCGAATGTTAAACCTTGTTTATATCTATGTGTGCTTGGATGCTGTACTTGGCCCATGACTGAAACGGTTTGATTAGTCGCAGGAATATACAACGCATCCTCATCTTCAAGCATTAGGTTAGCACTATCAATACCCAGTTGGATTGCATTGATATCAACAACTAATCGACCGACAGTTTTAACATTTTCAAGCTGATTTAACATCAGCTGCGCATCGTTATAGCCAATGGTTGGTGTATCTTTTGTCAACGCTTTAGCGGCGATTTCACGACGCAATTCATCAGCAAGTTTTGATAACTCAAGCTGCTCTTTATCTTTTACTGACTTACGCAAAAATACGGCACTGCGAGGAGCGGCATCGCTTGTCAAACCACCTGCGCGAGAGATCACTTCTTTCAAGCTTTCGCCACGCTGAATACTATAAGTACCGGGGAACTTAACTTCACCCTTGATAGCCACCCAGCGAGTCTCCTGCCAATCAGGAAGCGTGCGAACAGTTAGGATGTCACGGCTTTGAAGTATGACGTTTGCAGTTGGCACATTTTGCATGACCTGATCTAAGCTCAGCTGCATATGTTCGACCGATACACCGTTTTGCTCAGAAACATTTTGACGAGTCAATTCAGCAGAAAGTGTATAGGCACCTTCTTCTAAACCACCAGCCGCAATGAGTAATTCTTTAACATCGCCATTAATAGTAATGGGGTATAGGCCAGGAAAACGCACATTTCCATTGATGCTGACTAACTTAGCGGCATCGCCGAAACGACTCTGCTCTCTCAGTTTTTTAACTATAGGTTTTAATAACTCTTCACGGTCTGCGTAATCAAAAACAATGATTGAATCACGCGGATTTAGCTTAGGATTATAATGTGATTTAGGTTCTGCTATCGCTCGTCCAAGCGCAATACGCTCCACTTGAATATCACCGCGTTGATTTATTTCACGGACAAGTAAGGAATAATCCAAATCAGCGGATATGGTTAGATCCCCCCAAACTGAAGGGAGTAAATCGGCAACAGTTAAACCTTTCGTCCATTGATATTTGCCCGGGCGAATAACAGCGCCTGCCAGAGTAATCGCATTATCAATACGGCTAGAGGCAGATCTTACATTTAAGAGGTCGCCATTTTTGACTAAAGTGTTTAGTCCTAAATTTTCTGTTAAATCAACACTCACTACAGTTTTAACTGATTCATTACTATAACGTTCGACTGTACTTGCTTTTGGATATGCGCCCGGATTTAGACCACTGGCCATGCGAATAACATCAGCCATGGTTTCACTATTTTTAAGTTCATATATAGCAGGACGACGAACTTCACCAATCACGCTAACTGAACCACCTGAAGATGGAATAAACACAACATCACCCGATTGTAAACGAATATCCCCAGATGCATCACCACGCAGAAGTAAATCATAGAGATCTAGGCGACCTACTGTTTTACCTGCTCGTTTAATTTGTATGTCACGCAAGCTACCAATTTGATTCACACCACCGGAAATAAATAATGCTTGAGTGATCGTCGATAAACTAGAAACAGTGTAGGAGCCTGGTTGAAAAGCATCACCAGCAACAAAGATACGAATTGACCGTAATTCGCCCATTGTGATATTTGACTCAATGCCAATCATACTTTGGCTAATTTTTTGCTGTAACAATTCGCGTACTTCAGAAAAACTCAAACCAACAAGCGATATTGGCCCTAAACCCGGAAATTGAATTGCTCCATCACGACCAACGGTTAGCGTGTGCTGGTTATTCTCTTTACCAAACAACTGAACATTTAAGCTATCACCGGGACCAATCATGTACTCAGCAGGCACTGGCACATCGCTAACTGGTGCAAAAGTGCTTGGCGAACCCGCAAAGAGATCGTAACCAAAACGCTTTAATTGATTTTCTTTTTTGTCTTCAATAGCTTCAACCTTTGCCTCTGACTTCGTCGCCTGGTTTAGCTGGTCACTTTCAGATTGGTCAACTACATCATTATTGGCAGCACGTGGAGTCACCACAGTTGGATTTTCAACTACTGTTTGAGCAGCTGAACCACCAGTGATCATCGAAGGGTCAACGCCATATTGACGTGCTAGCCTTTCTTGTTCTGACTTAGGTAAAGCTTTGAACTGCTCGATCATCTGTGGAGATGGCGTAATGGCATTAGCCTGCGCGCCCATCAAAATCGCGGCACTTATGCCTAGTATGATGAATTTTTTGACTTGTCGTAGCACCAGATATCTCCGTTTATAAAAATGAGTCAAAGCTTATTATTGGATTTTTAGAGGTAAAACCTAAGTTTTAGATTCAAACACTCGGCAATCAAACGCCATTTAGAGTGTACAAAAAACTAACGATTCTTTGGGGTAAATATTGGATTGTTTACATCATCAAGCAGCTACGGTTAATCCTATCATGGCTGAATAAAGGTAAAATTGGACATCTTAATGGCTATTGAGGCTCCCTGCATTACTCATTTAATGAAGAAACTGTTTTTCGATAAATATCCCTATATACCAGCCAGTTCGGTATCCGTACCTCTCGTTCGAGGGATCAACCTGCGGTTTCTCACCTTTCAGACACGCTACCGCCCATAGATTGCGGCTTCTATATTGCCCTTCGCGACGCGAAAACTCATATTTTTCATGTAATAAAACCTCATCATTCTTTATAAAAAGAATTACAAGGCTCCAATCCATTTGAATTTCTAGCGAGTGATATCACCACTCTTGTGGGAAAAACACGCCAAATTATTAATTAGAACAAGACTATCGCAGCCTAAACCCAATAGTCACCTAAACGTTAATGCAGGCCTTAAGCAGCTAAGTTTGCGCATCAACTAAAGATTCATTTTTAACAACATACCAATGACGTTAAGAAGAATAAACGACAATCTTAAAGTCTGGTTACATAAGTTTACTTCAAACCCGAAAGCTTGACTGGTTAATTAACAAGCAATTGCAAGTCAATGTTTCAAATTTTAGAGATAAATTAAAATCTTAATGATTTCAATTTCGTGAAAACCCATAAAAACCTTATTATTTAATAACTTAAAAAAACGTTATCCATCTCTGGCAAAAAGCCTTAATAATAAGAATAGTCAATTTCTTACAAATATTTCATCTTAATTCTTACAATGAAACTTGTGTCAATTAGTTAACTACAAACTCTTTCAACCGTTTGCTCAGGTACAGTAACCGTCTTTATCTGCCCCATAATGTTAAAAAGAACATGGCAACGTTTATTTGGGCATTTTTCTTGAAAAATGCCTTCGAGATCAACAAAGGGCCCATCTGTAAAACGAATTTTTTCCCCCGTTTTTAGCTCTAATTCTTCGGCTAATACTGTTTGGGAAGGCGTTAGTTCTTTCATGCGAATGGCATGGATAATTCTGTCGTCAATGGGCGTCATTTTCTCTTGACAATTAACGATTCGATTCACACCACGAGTAGAATGGACCTGCCTGACACTTGTCTGGCTTGGGTCAAAATTGATGAATAAATAATTTGGAAATAGTGGTACACGACAAACTTGTTTGCGCCCGCGCTGAGATTTCTCTTCAGAGACCATAGGCAAATACGTCTCTAAATTTTGAAGTGCTAAGTTTTGTTGAGCTCTCGCTTCACTACGAGGTTTACAATACAAAAGGTACCATGCCTTCATAAGCTAATCTCACTACCCTATAAATAAGTGATGTCCATTCACGGGTCGCAATCATAGCAAAGATGCTCAAGTCGGTGGAAGTAATTTTTCGACTATTCCAGTCTCTCGCTCGGTATGCATACAATGACGCTCACATTAACTAATTCATAATTAAAATCACAACACTATACTGCTGATAATGTCACCACTTAGCTTACCAAAATTGACTTTGGTTGCTTTTAAGGGGTATATAAGGTGGGATTTTAGCGAAAATACTCATTTTACTGCTAAATACATTACTTTTATTATAAGAACGTAACAATAACCCATACGTAACTAGCGGTTATTCAACAATTAATGAATGCTATAGCGCGAATTAATGGTTGATTAAACCTGCAGGCGATATTGGGACGAGCAACAACCATTTTTCTGTGGTGACATCATCCTGTTTCAGGGGCCCACAGGCAATCACGAGCTTAAGGTGGAAGACTTCATGAGCGTAGCAAAACCACAAGGAACGATGCTTGGGCATCCCAAGGGATTGTTCCTGCTGTTTACAACAGAACTTTGGGAACGATTTAGTTATTATGCAATGCGTGCCATTTTGGTGCTGTATTTAGTTGATCAGGTGGGTAAACAAGGCGGTGGCGGCTTAGGATTTAGCCAAGCTGACGCTTTATCCTTATATGGTACTTTTACTGCGTTAGTGTATTTAACGCCGCTGATTGGTGGTTGGTTAGCTGATAATTTTCTGGGACAGCGCAAAGCCATTTATTTTGGTGGTGCGTTAATGGCGGCTGGCCAATTTATGCTAGCTGCGCCTCATGCTTGGTTTCCTGGCATTGAAACGACAATTTTTTATATCGGTTTAGGTACCCTCATTCTGGGTAATGGTTTGTTTAAGCCGAACATTTCCACTATGGTGGGCGATCTCTACGAGGAAGGTGATCACCGTCGCGATGGTGCATTTACTATTTTCTATATGGGAATCAATTTAGGTGCGGCATTATCCGGCTTTATTGTTGCTTGGGCTTATACTAGCTTTGGCCACACTGAAATGGTTAATGGCCAAGAGGTTTTTGTTAATAACTGGCAGGCAGGTTTCTTCTGTGCTGGTATTGGTATGCTGCTATCGCTGGTGATTCAATTTTTATTTGCTCAAAAACTGTTAGGTAACATTGGTACCGTGCCAGCGGCCAAGCTGGAACGTGAACGCCAGGCTAAGCTAGGCAATACCCGTAAAGAACCACTTACTAAAATTGAGCGTGATCGTCTCAAGGTGATTATGGTGCTGGGTTTGTTCACGATTATTTTCTGGGCGGGCTTTGAACAAGCGGGCGGGTTAATGAACTTATTTACCAATGAGTTTACTGACCGTTACATAGGTACTTGGGAAGTGCCCACGACTTATTTCCAATCGCTAAACGCTATTTTTATTGTGTTATTTGCCCCTGTAATTGCTTCTATCTGGATCCGTTTAGGTAAAAATGAACCTAACTCGCCAGTGAAATTTGCCTTAGGTTTGTTCTTATTGGCGATTGGCTTCTTGTTCATGATTGGCGCTGTGGTTGAGATGGGTAGCGATCCTACAGCTAAATCAAGCATGTGGTGGTTAGTGGGTGCTTATTTCTTCCATACTATGGGTGAATTATGTTTGTCACCTATTGGCTTGTCTATGGTGACTAAGCTTGCTCCACTGCGTATTGCCTCTTTGATGATGGGCGCTTGGTTCCTGTTTATTGCGATGGCGAACAAGGTTGCAGGGGTCGTAGGCTCTTTGATTGGTCACGGTGGTGGCAAAGAGGAACAACTTGCTAATGCTATGTCAATTTTTGCTGGTATCGCGATTACAGCGGCTCTGTCTGGCGTGATCCTGTATTTTATGGCTGACAAATTAGTCGATTGGATGCATGGCGCAGAAACCAAGCATCACACTGAAGCCGAAGCCTTAGAAAGTGAAATTGCAGTGACGGCTGAACATGAAGCGATAAAACGTTAATAATCCTGTTCGACTGTTTTTGATTGTTAAAACAAAACGCCTTACTCGCAAGAGTAAGGCGTTTTTGTTAAGTCATCTATTCAGTTACATACTCAATTTCGCCAAAGCGTCAAAAAAACTAAAGGCTTAACTGTAGAAAACCACCAGCAGGTAGCGTTGCATCATAGACTAAGCCCTTAAACTTGTTATCAAGTAAAGCTTGTTTATGCTCAGGCTCACTTGTCGCAATACACAACTGTTCTTGCGGTAAAATACTTCGGAACTGAATGCTCGGTTTACCCCAATCCAACACGCCAAGCTGCAGGCTCTCAGACAGTGCTAACGGGCTTAATCCCTCGTCATTACGCAGATAACAACGCAGCCCCTTACCCGCCTGTGCAATAGCAGCACGGTACTTAGTTAGCTCAATGGCAACATAAATCATATCGGCTTTGATATCGAGACCAGATTTCACTAAACGCTCGTTCAAATAGCTCATCATGTTAAAGGGTTCAATAATGCTTTGATTCTGGCCATTTCGAAAATCTTTAAGCTTCTGATTAACAAAACTTCTCAGCAGAACGCAGGCAAACGCGGCTCGATTATCCTCAGGATACAAATGGGCCATGTACATAATCAGGTGATCACTGCCAACCATAGTTGAATCAATGAAATAACTGCTTATATCGCTATTTTTATAAAGGCTATAGTCAACCTTGGCTGCCGGATAACTAATATTTGAAGCGGGAAAGAGTTGTTGCTGAACTTGTTTTGCTGCAGCAACACTTTGCTCAAGCAATGCTAGATTATCACTTAATTCTTGGTTAGATAGCGCGTCAAAATCTGCGGCTTGAGTATCATCAATGTAGGAACTATGAAGGCTTTGTTTAATGGCTTGTTCAATAATAAATAAATCAGATACTGGCTTAACAAGATAATCACTGGCGCCAATGCGTAAGGCTTCTACGACGTCAGCCATGACATTATTACCCGAGATCACAATAGAAGGCACTAAAGGTGCTAACCTTGTCATTTCCTTAAGCATATCGAGCCCACCAAGCTTAGGCATACTCAAGTCTGCGAGAACAATATCGAAGCGCTGCGATTTAAAAACTGACAATCCTTGTTCACCATCACAGGCTTGTGTGACTTGCGCACCTCTGCTATCGAGAAAGCTTGCAACAATCTGCCTAAACACGGGGTCATCTTCAACTAAAAGAACCGCAACACCATTTAACGCCATAAAGGTTCCCGAATAAAGTTCATCGCATAGCCATTACTCAAGTGAATATGCCAATAACAAAATTTAACAAGGCTAGCATTTGATGACTAAAGACAAATGCTGTCAAGTACGGCCAATAGGGTTACTCAAGCTCCTGCATATACTGATCGAGCAACTCATCATCATCTTGCTTTTGAGGGACATTACCATCATAGACTTTATAGTCCATGTGCTGTAAATATGCATCTTTGACAAAGGCATAGGGATCGAGTGCATTATCAACAAGTCGCTCTTGATCGATTGCTGATGCTCTAGAATGAAGGTTTTTAAGTCCCCATTTAACAATGGATTGCCACATTGTTAACTCAGACAATGGGAAGTATAGACCATCAACCCAATCAGACGCGAGTTCTCGCACAACATAAGGACCCGCAAATGGCGCCATGAAGTAAGGTCCATTGGGCACCCCATAATAACCCAGCACTTCATTAAACTCATCTTGCTTGCGGCTCATACCCATCATGTCAGCGACATCAATGACACCTAATAAGCCGACAGTAGAATTGATTGTAAAGCGTCCACCGGCATTAGCTGCCCAGCCCCACTTACCCTGCAGCACATTGTTTACTAAGCTGCTAGGTTCCTCTAAATTCTGTACAAAGTTATTGATACCTGTTTTAGCAGGCGTAGGAATATAATCGTTATAACCATGGGCTACAGGACGATATAAATATCTATCTAGGTAGAGATAGTTGAAGTCCCACATAGCTCGGTTAAAGCCTTCGAACGGATCGCGGGGATCATCATAGGTAATTTGTACCTTAGCAGGTGTTTCCTGCTGAATGGTATCTGATAGGGATACTTCAGCCGATTGCACTTTAGGCAACAGCATTAACCCCAAAGATAATCCCATCCATTTTAACTTCATATCGCTCTCTTAATATAAATGTACAGTTTAGACATCAAATTTTCGCTAAAGTGACAATACAAAAATGACGATATAAAGATAATTCGTCTTAGTGGCATACTATCCAGTATGACAGTTCCTTTGTCACAAGGCGCATAAGCATACTTGGCAAAAAAAATTGGTCAATTGTTAATTTTACTAAACGAATGTATCGCAGGATAAACTATATAAGGTCATTAAATGGAGTCGATTCCACTTGTCAGCAGTCAAAATTCGCAGTTACACACTGCGATGGCTAACACTGATGCCCTCAATGCTACTCCACGCCCCATTCCAGCTCAGGTGCAAACATCACCTGAGGGAGATAGTATTATTCTAAACGGTACAGAATATAATTTAAAGCTAGTTAATGCTCAACAGCGGCAAATATTGTTGACTGCTAATAGCTTTTTAGTCACGCCCAATGCTCAGAACAGCTCAACTCCAACTACGATAGTGCAAAACTCCACTAGCCAACTACTTGCGTTAGCTATACCTCTCGTACTGAAAATTCCTGAGGCAGTGATCAATCTGGCACAACAAAATGGCATATCTCAGACGCAGCTTTCAACGCTCGCGGCTCGCACACAGGGCTATCCATTACCAAACGTCACTATAGTTAACAAGGAGCTTCAATTTGCTAATGGTACCGTTGTAGCACAAGATCCTGGACCCCAGCTGAATCAAGGTGAATTCATCGCTAAAATAGCCTTTCAACAAGGGCGCCCTATTTTATTACTCACCCCAATACAGAGCAAACTCGAAATCATAATTGGGGCGCCAGTAAATGAAACTCAGGTTCCCACAAATAAACCATCTTCTGATCTTGTGATCGCGAAAATTGAACCAGCCCAGATCATTGCCTCCTTTCTAAAAAAACTCGAAAATATCAACTTTCTGCCTGAGCCCACAAAACAAATGGTCACGGCCAAAGTCGATATAATGCAGCTTCAAAGTAAAGTAGATGCTCCATCAGCGCCTACTGCGACTGGCTCACAGAATATCTCTAACGCGCAAGTCATAGCGCCAACAACTAAAGACCTAGGTCAGATCAGCACCCAAAACTCAGCCCTTGGAAATCGACTTGTGGGTCAATCACCAGCATCACAAATGGGTGAAAACGTAAATAGCAAAAACGGGTTACCTCAAAGCTCAAAAACGTCACAAGAAATCCTAAGTGTGAGTCCTACAGACATAAACAAACTTAAGAATATTTTAGGATCCAGTAACCAAAAGAGTGAACAACAAGGCAATGATGCTAAGACTGACACTTCGATAAAAGTGGCCGATGTCTTACAAAAAGCGTTCAATAAAGCGGGGGCACTTCCTATTGAGTTATCCCGTTCTAATAGCAGCTCGAATTTAGCATCTGAGTTATTGAAACACCTACCGCATTTAGGGCTACCACCACTGAGCCAATTAAATGATATCGATGAACTCAAAGCCAATATTCTCGGTCTAGCGAGTCTAAATCTTGCTACGCCTCAATCAAATCAAGCCTCTATGCTCATGAATGGGAGTGCAATTACCTCACTTTTTCAGCTGCTACTTGGCTTTAAAGCCAATAACAATTCGAATTCCATGAGCAAAAAGCTTGCCGACTACCTTGAACAGTTACAAGCTAAAGTGGGCTTCTCCACTAAACTTCTTGGGCAACTGAGCAAAGCAGGAGGCCTTGATAGCATGGGACTATTAGCCTCTAACCTGCATTTATACCAACAGGCAAGTAATGAGAGCGCTGGCAATTTGGTGTGGTTCTTCGCCCTGCCCTATGGCATTAACCAACGACAGGAGCAACTAGAAGGGAAATTTGAGCAAGAAGCCGATCCTGATGACCCAGATAAAAAAACAGGATGGCGTTTACAACTGAAGTTTAATCTAGCACAAGGACCTCTGCTGATTTCAGCCCAAAACCACAATCAACAATTAGATATCCAGTTTAAAGGCAATAGTCAGATACTACTTAATAAGGTTAATAACTTTTTAACGCCCTTAAGCCAAAAACTATCACAACTGGGTTTTACGCCTGGTGAATTATCAACTCAAATAGCGCAAGTACCAGCAACCTTATTACCTGGTGATCATTTCCTCGTAAAGACAAAAGCTTAATGAGTGACAATGTTCCAACACTAATATTGAGTTCATTATACAAAACATTGGGAATAACGATATGAGCGAAGAGAGTGAACCTAAACAAGCTGTCGCACTGAGCTACGATGGCCGTAACGCTCCTAAAATAGTTGCGACTGGTGAAGGGCTTATCGCAGAAGAAATTATTGCCTTAGCTAAGGCTAACGGCGTTTATATCCATCAAGATCCCCATCTGAGCCATTTTTTGCAATTGCTAGAGTTAGGAGAGGAAATTCCCAAGGAGCTTTACCTGCTTATCGCCGAACTGATTGCATTTGTGTATATGCTCGACGGTAAATTTCCTGAGCAATGGAATAATATGCATAAAAAAATTGTCGAGAAAGCATAAAATAAAAAAGCTAATTCAGAAAAATTAGCTTTTAGTGTTCAATTGGCTACCGATTACTTACGATGCAGACGGATCAACAGCTCGGCTTCAGCTTTAGGTAATTCGCATTCCTTAATCAACTCGTCAACGCCAGCACCAAGCGCGACCATCTTCATGGCTCGAGTATAAAGTTTTGCCTGTGGATCCTGTTGAGTCGTCTCTTCAATCCGTTCAGACTGTTGCAATATGCGTTTCTCTAATTCAATAACACGACGGCCTACACCGATTGTGCCACTGCGTAATTCTTGCAATTCGCGTTTAAAAGACTCTCGCTGCCGATCGCCCTCTTTAACTAACACAGTCAATGCCTCAACTTTGCTTCTTAATTTACTCAATTGCTTTTGTAAAAAGAGTACTAACCCTAAGCATGCGATGACATAAACTAACGCTGCGATCAAAAATTCATCGCCCATCAAAAATCCTTATACACACTCAAAGCCATAGATTAGGAGCTGGCTTACAATTGAGTTATCTATTCCAAAGTGCTCACTTAACGTCACCAATATCATTGGCCATTGTTCAAGCTATGATAAAAAGACTTCGTCTACCCATAAATCGTAAATACTCAACATCATCGATTTATTCGCAAATAAACAAAATGGCTGAATGAATTCTAATCATTCAGCCTTATCACACTCATTGATTAGATCTGAGTCAACTCGGCCCATTCTTCGTCGGACAATAATTTGTCGAGATCAACTAAGATAAGTAATTCATTGTCGCGATTGCTCACGCCTTGAATAAACTTAGCACTCTCTTCCGTTCCAACATTAGGCGCATTGTCAATTTCAGAGCGGCGCAAATAAACCACTTCTGCAACACTATCAACTAAGATACCAATGACCTGTTTTTCAGCTTCGATGATAACGATTCGAGTTGAATCATCAACTTCAGCAGACTGCAATCCAAAACGTGAGCGGGTATCAATTACAGTAACGACATTACCACGTAAGTTAATGATGCCTAGTACATAATAGGGGGCACCAGGTACAGGAGCTATTTCAGTATAACGCAGCACTTCCTGCACTTGCATTACGTTGATACCATAAGTTTCATGGTCCAACTTAAAGGTAACCCATTGTAATACTGCATCATCTTTACTTGCAGCGACTGCTGCTACATTTCTTGTATCTTTCATGTTTACCTCAACCAATTGAGTCCTGACAACCTAAACCCGCATTAAGCATTTCAACTAAGGCTTGTACGTGCAAAATGCCACACATCTGTTCTTTCACTACACCTGCTAACCAAGGACGTTTACCCGCTTGACTACGCCAGTTGACTTGCGACTTATTAATTTTTACCGCATTGACCAAGGACTCACAAGTCAATCCCCAGTTACTGCCTTCTAATAATACAAGATATTGATAATTTACTGATTGCGCCAGTTTATCTGTGTATTTTTCTGGCATAACCCACGCACAAGTATCAACAATGTTCAATTGCTCCTCCCTATGCGTCTGTACACCAAGAAACCATGCGGGTCGACCAAAGATGTGGTTTATCCGCTCAACTTTTACTATTCCGCCTAAACTCACCAAAGGCACAGCCAATGTCAACCCTGCTACTTTAAAGAATAGTACCTGAAACTCATCATCGAGCACTTCTTGCAAATCTTTTGTCACACTCGGAGGCGTAATGCCGACTTGTGTTTCTGGCACAACCACTGGCTCAACGATTTCATCAGCAACGGTTTCATTAACAACAGGCTGAGCTTGTGGTACTTCTACCACAACAGGTTGAACATCAATAGGTGGCACTATCTCTACTGAAGGTGGTATCGGTTCTAACCTTGCAGTCTTTAGTACTGGCGCGAGTAATTTCTCTAACGCTTGCTTATTCACTTGAGCTACAACCTGGCTTACCGGAGCAACAAACTCATGTTGTCTTGGCGCCGCTTTTGGCTGCAACTGCGCAGTAGGCGTTATGGCCTTCTCTACATTCTGCGGTGCAGCAGTGCGACCATTTTCAGCCAAAATTGCCGCATCGAGCAATGCTGCCTCCGTTTGATTAACGGCAACATTTTGATTTGAGTCTGCTTTTACAATGCTTTGAGGGGAAACAATCTGGTTTGGACTGTCGTCTTCCTGCAGCAATAATGCGAAAAAATCAAAAACAGTTTCATCAACCGATTTTGACATGGCCAAACTCCCCAACTAATAAGAAATCTAATAATCTTTCATAGGCTTTAACGCCGCGGCAACCACTCGCATAATGCGATGCTGGTAAATGTGCCAAACTGGCATCTCTAAACTTAGTGTCTACTGGAATAACGTCTTTCCACAAAGTATCACTGTATTCGGCACCAAGAACTTGCAAAGCCGCAGGTGATGCTTTGGTGCGTTTATCGTACATGGTTGGCACAACAGTGTAACTGTAGCGCGTCTTCTTAGATCGCCCCATTAACTCCATTGTTTTAATCATCCGCTCTAGCCCTTTAATGGCAAGAAACTCCGTCTGCACAGGAATAATGATATGCTGACTTGCTGCAAGCGCATTGACCATTAATACCCCGAGTACGGGTGGGCAATCAACGATAGCAACATCATAATCATCAGCAACCAGTGCTAATAAATTACGTAGTACTAATCCCATTCCCTCTTGATGACCTAAGGCTCTATCTAAGGTAGCCAATGCCATAGTTGCAGGCAATAAATCCAAACCATCGACTAAGGTTGGCACTACATGAGATAAAACGAGTTCCTTAGAAAGGTTTTTATGGGCAAGAAAAACATCAAACAACGAGCCTGGAACCTCTTCAGAATCAATACCTAAGTAATAACCTAACGAAGCATGTGGATCGGTATCTATCATAAGAACACGCTTACCACGCTTAGCTAATGTTCCCGCTAAACTCGCTACCGTCGTGGTTTTACCTACGCCACCTTTTTGATTCGCTATGGTCCAGACTTTCAAGAAGTGACCCCTATCTATACTGGTTAATACGCTAATGAACTAGAAAATTGTGAGTTCACAAATTCTAAAAATTACTGCTCTTTTCTGGTCGTGACTCGAATGCCGCCATTGGGCAAACTAATCACTTTGACACCATCGGCATTCTCAGATATCACCACGGGCAGCATCTCTGCATTTTGGGGGGCAATTGTCTGAGAAACAGCTTTAACCTCTTTTTCTGGCGCTTGAAGCTGTTTAGGAATAGAGGATTCCAGATTAGTTTTTTCCTTCGCCGTATCTATTTCAGTATCTAGTTTGCTCAGCAAAGGCGGAATGCTATTTTGTACCGGCTCAGGACCAATCGCTACAGCCTTCTGCTCACCAGGAGCCGCTAATTGCAACATTGCTTTAGTCTGATCGGGATGAGACGCTAACCAAGTTGCAATGGCCTCAGCCTGTTCGTCAGGTACCATTAACAGCACCTGAGTCGATTCCAAACGTTTTACATCCGCCTGCAGCAAACTATTCTTACGCTTGTAATCAAGGCTTAAGGCACCAAGAACCAAAATGGCTATGCCCATCAACAAGATGATGAGCACACTATTTGTGCTCATCGGATATTGGTTTTTAGACACGAACAGACTCTTTTAAAATACATTCGGCCATGTTATCTAAGGCTATCGACTGGGTGGCAATCCCTGCACTCGCAACGGCTTGTGGCATACCATAAACCACACAACTGGCTTCATCTTGCGCCCAAATGGTTGCGCCTACAGCTTTCAACATACGTGCGCCTTCTCTGCCATCCGCCCCCATGCCAGTTAATACAACAGCAAGCACATCACCACTAAAGGCTTTAGAAGCAGAAGCAAAGGTAATATCCACACAGGGCTTATAATTCATATCAGCACTGCCTGCGATAACTTTTAATCGGCCACTTGCTCCAGTACGTTCAACCATCATTTGCATACCACCTGGCGCTAAATATGCGCAACCCGGTTTAAGAAGATCGCCATTAGCGGCCTCTTTCACTTCAATCTTACATAAGCCATTTAAACGACTCGCAAATGCAGGGGTAAAGGCAGCAGGCATATGCTGGATTAATAAAATAGGATGCGGATAGTTTGCCGGAAACTGCGTGAGTATTTTTTGCAGCGCAACCGGACCACCAGTAGATGTACCGATCAGCAATAATTTATACTGTTTACCACTTGCACGAATCGTCGTTGCCGTTGAGGTTCTAACAGGAGCTGCGACAGGCGTATGAGCCGATATACTCGTTGTACCTAAAACGCTACCTGTTGGACGCACGCTAGGTGTTGGCGCGACCACAGGACGTGCAATCGGACGAAACATTCTGCGTCGTCCCAATGCCTTAACTCTTTGTTGCAACAATAAAATGGCATCATCTTTGTTGGTCGCAATATCTTCAAAACGTTTAGGCAGAAAATCTAATGCACCAGCATCTAAAGCGTCTAACGTTGCTTTAGCGCCATCATGGGTTAAAGAAGAAAACATCAAGATCGGAGTCGGACACTTAGCCATGATTTCACGAACAGCAGTAATACCATCCATGACAGGCATCTCAATATCCATAGTAATAACTTGGGGATTAAGCTCAGCAGCCAACTTCACCGCTTCGGCCCCATTTGAGGCCGTCGCGATAACTTCCAGTTCAGGATCTTGATTGACTATTTCACTAACACGTCGTCTGAAAAAACTTGAGTCATCAACGACTAATACTTTAATGGCCATTCCATTCCTTAGCTTGGAAACTAATTCTTACTTTTCGCATAATGCTTTAGCAATCCAGGAACATCTAAGATCAGTGCAATACCACCATCCGATGTAATTGTCGCACCAGCCATCCCAGGTGTGCCATGTAACATAGCGCCAAGAGGTTTAATAACGACTTCTTCTTGTCCTATTAAGGCATCCACTACAAAACCAATTTGCATCATGCCTAATTGCACGATAACCACATGACCATGCTTTTTATCGCCATGTTTAAAGGTGGTTTTGTTTCTATGTAGCCAGTGTTCCAAATAGAACAAAGGTACGGCCTTATTACGCACTATGACAGTCAGTTGCCCATCAACAATATTGGTTTTTGTGAGATCGAGATGGAAAATCTCATTCACGCTAGATAGAGGTAATGCAAACACTTGTTTAGCGACATCGACCATTAAGGTTGGCATAATCGCCAGTGTTAGCGGTACTTTAATCTCAAGTATCGTTCCCTTACCTTTCATGGAATCAATATGTACAGTGCCATTCAGCTGGGTGATACGAGTTTTTACCACGTCCATCCCAACACCACGGCCTGAAATATCTGAAATCTCAACTTTAGTTGAAAAACCTGGTGCAAAAATCAAATTATAGGCTTCGCTGTCTGTCATCCGCGAAGCAGAATCTTCATCGAGCACACCACGGTTTATGGCAATTTTTTTGAGTTTTTCAGGATCCATGCCTGCGCCATCGTCTTCGATTTTCAGCAGTATATGGTCGCCTTCCTGACTTGCAGATAAGGTAATCGTTCCCGTTCTTGGCTTACCACTAGCTTCACGCTCGTTTGGCATCTCGATACCATGGTCCACAGAGTTACGCACTAAGTGGACGAGTGGATCGGCAAGCGCTTCAACGAGGTTTTTATCTAAGTCAGTTTCTTCACCGACCATGATCAAATCAATTTCTTTGTTTAGTGTACGAGCAAGATCACGTACCACCCGAGGGAAACGACCAAACACTTTCTTGATCGGTTGCATACGGGTTTTCATCACAGCGCCTTGCAAATCGGCAGTAACGAGATCTAAGTTCGCGAGAGCTTTCGACATCTCCTCATCATCACGGCTGATGCCTAAGCTCACCAATCGATTACGCACTAACACTAACTCACCCACCATATTCATGATCTGGTCGAGTCGTGCAGTATCTACACGTACCGTTGTTTCACCCTGAGGCACATTCGCAGAGCTAGCCTTAGCAGGTGCTTTATCGACAACCGCAATTTCCACCTTAGGTTTTGCAGCAACGACTGGGGCAGGAGCTGGTACTGCGGCTTTTACTGGCGCAGGAGCATGTGGTGCAGCAGTAGGTGCTACAGTCGAAACAGGGGGCGTAGGCGCTTTTACTTCAGCTTTCGCAGGTGCTCCGCCTTTCCCATGGAGTTCATCGAGTAATCGCTCAAACTCATCATCGGTAATTTCATCAGCATCTACAATCGGTTGAGGCGCAGGTGTTGCCACAACCTTAGGCTTAACAGGCACTTCAGCCTCAGCTTTAAATTTACCTGAGCCATGAAGTTCATCCAGTAACGCCTCGAACTCATCATCAGTGATGTCATCACCTGATGTTGAAGGTGTTTTAATTGGTGCAGCAGGCTTGACAGCAACAGGCTCAGATACAAATGTGGTAGCAGCGACCGCAGGTCCCTTTCCTGAACCATGAAGCGTATCCAATAAAGCTTCAAATTCAGCATCATTGATATCATCGATACTTGAAGACGTATTTTCAATGGAAGATGAGTTATCACTTATGTCAGCAGGGATTTCTTGAAGGGTAGGAGTATCAATAATGACTTCAACAACAGGTTCTGGCTCTACAACCTTGGCAGAAGCGACTTCAGATGGCAAAGGCGCACCTGAACTGAGCATTTTAAGTCTCGCTAACAAACCTGAATCGGCGGGGTCTTGTTGCTCGCCCTGCTGGGTTTGCGCAAACATGGTATTAATTGCATCAACAGCCTGCAAAATAATATCCATCAACTCTGCGTTAACGCTACGCTTGCCTGTCCGCAATAAATCGAAGGTATTCTCAGCCTCATGACAAACATCAACCATGGGAGTTAAGCTAAGAAAGCCAGCGCCACCTTTAACGGTATGAAACCCTCGGAAAATGGCGTTTAGCAAGTTTGTGTCATCAGGATTATTTTCAAGCGCAACGAGTTGCTCTTGCAGAAGCTCTAAAATTTCACCGGCTTCGATTAAAAAGTCCTGGAGTATCTCTTCATCTACATCAAAGGCCATCAAATTGACTCCCAGTTAGAAACCCAGACTCGATAGAAGATCATCCACTTCGTCTTGACCCGTTACTACATCTTGACGAAGCTCGGCATTCATTATCGGCCCTTCCGCTTCAATATTATTTTTCTGAGCAATCTGACTTTCAATCATAGGCTGCTCACCAAATACCGTCAGCATAGAAACCAGATTACTTTCAACTTCCATTACTAAATCAATAACACGGCGTATCATTTGCCCTGTTAAGTCTTGAAAATCTTGCGCCATCAATATTTGATTCAGCAATTCACGTAATCGAATCGAGTCGTTTGAACTACGGGACATAAGATCTTGGACATCGTGACAAAGGCCCTTAAATTCACTCAGTGCTATCTCGCGTCGCATTAATTTGTCCCAAGATGGCATGACTTTTTGAATATTAACCGTTACGGCATTGGCCAAAGGTAAACATTCTTCAACCGCATCCATGGTTTTATTTGCCGCTTGTTCAGTCATGTCAATAACGTAATTTAAACGTTGCTTGGCATCGGGAATTTCTGTATTGGCTAATTCAGAAAGACGATTATCAACTTGAAAATCCATCAGCGCACTATGAAGTTGCCGAGTTAATTTACCTACTTCTTCGAATAATTCTCGTTGCAGTGGAGCAGCAAGCTCCCGAAATAAATCATCTGCCTGACTTTGCTCACTTGCACTTAATAATTCAACTAAATGCTGAGCTTGCTCGAGCGTGATGAGCCCTGATGTTTGTGACTTCATAGCTCATCCTTGCTCAAGCGAGTCGTTCGAATATTTTATCTAACTTCTCTTTCAGCGTTGCAGCGGTAAAAGGCTTAACCACATAACCATTCACTCCCGCTTGAGCGGCAGCAATAATCTGTTCACGTTTTGCTTCAGCAGTTACCATTAATACGGGTAAATGCTTTAGCGAATCATCAGCGCGAATTGCTTTTAACAGATCGATTCCTTGCATACCAGGCATATTCCAATCTGTAACAACAAAATCAAAATCCCCCTTTTGCAACATCGGCAGGGCTGTTGAGCCATCGTCTGCTTCTTGGGTGTTATTAAACCCCAAGTCTCGCAACAAGTTCTTGATGATACGCCTCATTGTCGAAAAATCGTCAACAATGAGAATCTTCATATTCTTGTCCAAGGTTTCCTCCGGTGAGCTGACATTCTGTGCTCGATTAATAATTATACTTATGTCCAGTGCTTGAGTTTAGCTTTCAATCGCAACATTGCCTGACTTAATATCTGGCTAACCCGCGATTCACTGACTTCAAGAATGGCGCCAATCTCTTTTAAATTCAATGCTTCATCGTAGTACAGGGATAACACTAATGCATCTCTTTCAGGCAATAATTTAATTGCCTCAACCAGAGCAGAATGAAATTGGTTCTCAGCTAATGCTTCAAATGAATCATCATCGGACCGATCACTCACTGTAAGTATATCCTGAGATACGCCTAAATCTTCTATCCCTATGATTTTTCCGACAGAAACATCGTTAAGAATATGATGGTACTCATCGAGCGTCATATCAAGTTTTTCTGCAATTTCTGTGTCGCGTGCATCACGGCCCAGTTCTTGCTCTAACTCATCAATAGCGTGTGCAACCTTACGATTATTTCGATGAACGGAACGAGGGACCCAGTCGCCACGACGAATTTCATCTAACATGGCTCCACGTATGCGTATGCCGGCGAAGGTTTCAAATTTCGCACCCTTGCCACCATCAAACTTGGATGATGCTTCTAGTAACCCCATCATCCCAGCTTGGAGTAAATCATCTAACTGCACAGATGCAGGTAGTCTGGCGAGTAAATGATGCGCAATTCTTTTAACCAACGGAGCATACTGTTCAACGATCGACGATTTATTGTCTAAACAAGTATACGCAGCGGCTTTATTCACTCGTTTTTTCCTCTTGAAAATCTGGTCGTTGTACTAAACGCTCAACGAAAAACTCCAAATGCCCACCAGGTTGCTGCGGCACAGGCCAACTCAAAATTTTATTTGCCAATCCTTGATACGCAATTGCCGCTGGTGATTTAGGATAAGCTTCAACCACCAATTTTTGTTTACGAACAGATTTACGTAAGTTTTCGTCAAATGGAATCGTAGCGACTAATTCAAGTGCAACATCTAAAAATCTGTCGGTCACTTTACTGAGTTTAGCAAATAATTCCATACCTTCGCGTAAACTACGCACCATATTGGCAACTATTTTAAAACGGAACACGCCATGCTCACGGCTGAGAATTTTAATCAGGGCGTAGGCATCGGTAATCGAAGTGGGTTCATCACAAACAACGACTAGCACATCCTGCGAAGCACGTGAGAAACTGAGCACCATATCTGAGATCCCAGCAGCAGTATCTACGACTAGAATATCAAACTGAGTCCGCATCTCACTAAATGCACGGATTAATCCAGCATGTTGCGCAGGGCTTAATTCCACCATCCCCTGTGTTCCTGAGGTGGCAGGTACTATGCCTATCCCCTTAGGACCACGCACGATAATATCGTCAAGCTCTGCATCACCAGAGAGAACATGAGAGAGGTTACGCTCGGCACGAATACCCAGCATGACGTCGACGTTTGCTAAGCCAAGGTCAGCGTCAAGTACCAAGACACGCTTGCCTTTTTCGGCTAATGCCACAGCAGTATTAATAGAAACGCTGGTTTTACCCACGCCTCCTTTACCACCAGTGACCGCGATTACTTTCACTTTTTCGTTATAGGGTTGATTCATCATACGTAAACCACTTGCTTGATCCAGGGTCATAAATCTACTCAAATGCACAGGCCATATTATCTGACCACGCTGTGTCTTGTAATGATTGTTGTTCTGTACTATCTAACGCTGCGAGTGCCTGCTGGGCTAAATCTAGGGTATCCGCAACTTTCATATCTTCAGGAACTCTTTGTCCATCAGTAATATAACTTAATGGTAATCCGTTTTGGATCAACACACTTAATGCCCCTGCTAACGACACAGATTCATCGAGTTTTGTGAGAACGACACCAGATAGGGGAATGCGTTTAAAATGATTGACTGCATCTTGCAGCACACGGCGCTGCCCTGTCGCAGACAGTACCAGATAACTGCGGATAGGTATCCTGCTATTTGCAGTTAAATTATCAAGTTGCTGGTAAAGGCGCATATCTCGCTGTCCCATGCCAGCCGTATCTATCAATACTAGCTTGCGATTCCTAAACTGATAGAGAATTTGCTCTAATTCATTTAGATCATGAGCTTGCTTTACTGGGCAGCCCATTATTTTGCCATAAGTTGCTAATTGCTCATAGGCTCCAATGCGATAATGATCTGTGGTAATTAAAGCAACATGTTCAGCACCATGATGTGCCGCAAAACGGGCAGCAAGTTTAGCTAATGACGTTGTTTTACCAACCCCAGTAGGACCAACTAATGCAACCACTCCGCCCTGCTTAACAATGTCATCGCCCTGATTATCAAGCATATTCGCAAGACTTTGTGGTAATGCTCTGACTAATTCAGCCGGCGTATAATGCTGGCTCAGCGCGGCTAATTTATTCGCAACCACAGGGGAGAATTCAGCCTCAAGCAATTTGGCTTCGAGCATAGCACCAACGGGATCGATGCGTTTTTTATGTTCCGTCATCAAGGAGGATACTTGATGTGTAAGTAAATTACGCAGTGATGCTAATTCATCACGCATAGCCTCAATATCAGCACTTTGTTTCTGTGATGTTTGTGGTTTTTTATCAAACGAGGAAGGTGCTTCACGACGTTCTGGTTTCACAGCAGTAGGGGCTTGTAAGCCCTTAGCCCATGCTGGTAACTCGGCATCAACTTGCTGATGTGACATTTGTTGATTCAAACGGCTTTGCTGCTTCTCAAGTAAGGCTTGTAATGAGTCTGCAGGTGCGGCTGGCTTAGCGCGAGTTTCTACACGAACTGGCTGCTTAGCACCCAGGGACACGAGATCGTCGCTCACGTCCATAAAGGTCGGTGCTGGCGCAGTGGCTGCAGTTTTCGCTTTAGGTTCGTCATAGTCAACGGCAGCGACAATTTCGATGCCACCGTTCACTTTTTTATTTGACATAATGACGGCATCTGAGCCGAGTGTTTCTTTCACTTGGGCCAGTGCGGCGCGCATGTCTTTGGCAAAAAATCGTTTAATCTTCACTTATGCGTCCTCTACTGGCCGACTGCAGATACGATACGTATTTGCTTCTCATCAGGTATTTCTTGATATGAAATGACTCTGAGATTAGGAATAGTATGTTTAACAAAGCGTGACAGCGTCGCGCGTAACATACCTGACGTCAACAATATGGCGGGTTGTCCGACCATTTCTTGCTTTTGAGCCGCGTCGGCAAGGGACTGCTGCATGCGTTCTGCAAGACCGGGTTCAATATTAGGACCATCACCACCGGTTGCTTGCATTGACTGATGCAACATCTGTTCCAACTCTGGCGCCAAAGTAATGACGGGGATTTCGAGCTCTGGGCCAGAGATTTCCTGAACTATCATACGTTTCAAAGCGATACGTACAGCGGCAGTCAAGACTTCAGTGTCATTGCTCTTAGTGCCATATTCTAACAAAGTTTGCACTATAGTACGCAAGTCTCTAACTGAAACCCCTTCATTTAATAGGTTCTGCATCACTTTTACGACATGTCCTAGTGGCATGATATCTGGAATAAAGCCATCAACCAGCTTAGGTGAGTGTTTCGCAAGCATATCCATCAGTTGTTGCACTTCTTCGTAGCCTAACAACTTAGCGGCATTATTTGTGAGTAATTGACTAATATGAGTTGCAACAACAGTGGCGGCATCGACGACGGTATAACCTAATGTTTGTGCGTGCTCACGTAACTCAGGAGCGATCCATACCGCTTCTAGGCCAAAGGCGGGATCGCGCGTTTCGATACCATCGAGTTTGCCATAGACTTGACCAGGGTTGATCGCCAATTCGCAATCATGACGAATATCTGCCTCTCCGACGACGACGCCCATTAATGAAATGCGATACGCATTAGGCGATAAATCTAAGTTATCGCGAATATGCACCGCGGGCACTAAGAAGCCTAATTCCTGAGACAACTTTTTACGCACGCCTTTAATGCGGCTTAGTAACTCGCCACCTTGGCCCTTGTCAACCAGAGGGATCAAACGATATCCGACCTCAAGACCAATAGTATCAACATGATGTACATCGTCCCAACCTAGCTCTTTAGGCTCTTTATCTTGTCTTTCTATTGGACCCGATTTAACTTGTTCTAGCGCTTTAAGACGTTTGTTTTCATTTCGTTTATAAACAAAATAAGCTGCACCAGCAGTCATAAAGGCAAAGCTTAAAAACGCCATGTGTGGCATACCAGGAACAATACCCATGACAAACAGGACTCCGGCGGCGATACCCAATGACTTATGACTGTCAAACATCTGACTCATCATCATTTGGCCCATATCACCCGACTCGTTTTGACGAGTCACCATCAAGGCTGCGGCGATTGACAATAATAAACCTGGGATCTGCGCCACTAAACCATCACCGATAGTCAGTAAGGTATAAATTTCAACTGCTTCAGAGAAACTTAAACCATGCTGCACAATTCCTATGATGAAGCCACCTACGATGTTGATCACTAAGATCATGATACCGGCAATCGCATCCCCTTTAACGAATTTGGACGCACCGTCCATCGCACCATAGAAATCGGCTTCACGGGTCACTTCAGCACGGCGTAATCTTGCTTGATCTTGGTTTAAGGTTCCGGCATTTAAATCGGCATCGATTGCCATTTGCTTACCAGGCATAGCATCTAAGGTAAAGCGGGCGCTAACTTCAGCGATACGACCAGCACCTTTAGTCACCACTGCAAAGTTGATGATAATCAAAATGATAAATACCACTAAACCAACGGCATAGTTACCACCGATAACCACAGAACCGAAGGCCTCAATCACCTTACCCGCGGCATCACCGCCATTATGACCCTCAAGTAAAACCACACGAGTAGAGGCAACGTTCAGCGCAAGACGTAATAACGTCGCCACTAGCAGGACACTTGGGAAAGCAGCAAAATCCAACGGTCTATCAGTATAAATTGCGACTAATAATACGATGAGCGCTAAGGCTATGTTGAATGAAAAGAGTATGTCTAATAGAAATGGAGGGATAGGTAAAACAATCATGGCCAATGCAGCAAGCACAACCACCGGCGTGCCAATGCCTTTAAAAGTGCTGAGCCTAATTTGTTTTACTTGACCAAGAGTCGCTTTAACATCCATTCGCTATAACCTAAACTTTGACGTGTAATAGCATAAAGCAAAAAACGCGCCAACAAGATTAAAGCCATTAATGAAGGAAAGATATGTACTGTGACTGATTGATATACATAAAATTAGCCATAAAAAACAAATGAACTCGACATCATCAGCTTTACCAATGACTACCATCTGAGACTAGTGGTTCAATATTTCAATTCATCTGGTATAGGTTGATTAAGTGGGACAGGAATAGGTTTACGACCGCGTCCTTTTTGATATTGGCGCAGCTGGAATACATAAGCCAAAATCTGTGCGACAGCAGTAAACAAACCTTCAGGGATCTGCTGGTCTAACTTAGTCGTATGGTAAATCGCCCTTGCAAGTGGTGGGGCCGAGACAATCGCAATATTGTGCGCGCGGGCAATCTCACGTATTTTAAAGGCCACATCATCAACACCTTTCGCTATCACAAAGGGAGCCGCAGAGCGCTGCACATCGTATTTAATCGCAACGGCAAAATGCTCAGGGTTAACGACAATCACATCGGCATTTGGCACTTCAGCCATCATACGCCTTTGTGCTAGTTCACGTTGCATCTGCCGTATATGCCCTTTCACCTCAGGTTTACCCTCAGTGTCTTTATATTCATCTTTTACTTCTTGTTTGGTCATCTTAAGTTGCTTGTTGTGATTCCAAATTTGGAACGGCACATCGATGACGACAATAAATAAAATCGAGGAACATAACAGGATAAACATCCAAACCAACAAATCTAATGCATGGTAAACATTACCTGGAAGATGGTCGCTAGACAGCAACATAATGTCATTGAAATAGAAGCTTAATAAAAAATAAGCAGAAAACGCTACTACCGAAAATTTTGCAATACCTTTGGTGAGTTCAACCAGAGCCTGTACGCCAAACATACGTTTAAAACCAGCAAGGGGACTCATTTTACTGGCTTTTGGCATCATAGCTTGGGTCGAAAAATTGATCCCTCCAAGAGAGACGTTACCGATAAACGCAACAACCACAATCAGTAGCATAATTTTAGCCATGGGCCAGGCTATTTCACTCGCAACAACACCCCACACGTTGAACATTTCATTAGTATCAAAAATTTGCGCCCTATCCATGGTAAATACAATTTCAAACACCCGAGTTAGGCTAATGGCCAAACTCGGGCCTAGCATATAAAACCCACATGCCGCCGAAATCAATACCGCTGCAGTCCCGAGTTCTTTCGAACGTGCAATCTGTCCTTTTTCCCGCGCCTGTTCTAGACGCCTCCCCGTGGCTTCCTCTGTACGTTCGCCACTTGATTCTTCAGCCATGGGCTTCTCCTAATCCCATCATATCAAGCCATCAGCGTTACATTGGAGCGCTAACATATCGCAAAGCAGCACTTGAGCCGTCGACCATACTTCATCGAAGTGTGCCATTACCGGTGTTAGGGTTAACCACAGAATAAACAGTCCACCAATCATAGTGATCGGAAAACCAATAGAGAAAATATTTAATTGCGGCGCGGCGCGGGTCATTACCCCGAAGGACAAGTTGACTAATAACAAGGCAATAATCGCAGATATCGACATAGTGAGTGCCGCACCAAACATATACGAACCCCAATCAGCCAGCGATCGATAACTTGTCAGTGTTAAGCCTTGATTAGAAATCGGCAAAGTTTCAAAGCTCGCCACTAGCATACGGATCATCAAAAGATGACCGTCCACAGCTAAGAAAATTAATGTCGCCAATAAAAGGAAAAAGTTACCAATAACGGGTGTTTGTTGGCCAGAACCGGGATCAACCATAGAGGCAAAGCCTAAACTGGTCTGCATACCAATGATCTGTCCAGTGAGCACAAAGACTTGCATCACCATTTGAGTCACAAACCCCATGGCAACACCGATAATAATTTGCTGCGCCGTGATGAATACTGCGCTTAACGAAAATAAATCCACATTTTGAGTTGGAGGAAGAACAGGTGCTATCGCAAAGGTAATTGCCATCGCCAATAATAAACGCACTCGAGTTGGTGTCGTTGCCGCCCCAAATACCACCATAACCATCAACATGCTCGCGACGCGAAACAATGGCCAAATATAAGCGGCAATGGTTTGCATTAAGGTATCGAGCAGCAGCTCCATCGCGTTAGCCTATCACTTGAGGAATGCGATTCACCATCTCGATGAAAAAGTCCATCAGGGTTTCAACTAACCAATGTCCCATAAACATTAGGCCAAAAAGTGTCACTAACAAACGCGGAAGGAAACTTAAGGTCTGTTCGTTAATAGAAGTCGCCGCTTGAAACACGGCAACGATTAACCCAATTCCCAGCCCAGGCAACACAATAGCAGACACCATCATGACGATAACAGCGAGAGCTTCACGAAAAATATCAATTAGCGCCTCAGGACTCATGTGTTTACTCTCCCTTGGCTATCCGAAACTATTCGCTAATGTCCCGAGGACTAAGCTCCAACCATCTACGAGCACAAACAACATGATCTTAAACGGCAGCGACACAATCATGGGAGATAACATCATCATACCCATAGCCATCAAGATACTCGCCACCACTAAATCGAGTACTAAAAAAGGCACAAATAGCATAAAGCCAATCTGAAATGCTGTTTTTAACTCACTGGTAATGAAAGCGGGCACTAACACACTCATAGGTGCTTCTTCGGGAGACTTAATGTCCTTATAGCCAGAAATCTCAATAAAGGTCTTTAAATCCGTCGTTCTTACTTGGCCCAACATAAAGCCTCTCAGCGGCTCTTTCCCTTTATCAAACGCTTGCTGCAAGGTTAATTGCTCATCGATATAAGGCTTCACCCCTTCATCATAAATCCGGTCGAATACCGGTGCCATGATAAAAAAAGTCATGAACAAACTCATACCAATTAAGACTTGATTAGATGGAGTCTGTTGTAATCCAATGGCTTGGCGTAATATCGACAGGACAATGATAATCCGCGTGAAAGAGGTCAACATGATGAGCATCGCAGGTAAAAAACTCAGCGATGTCATCAGCAGTAAAATCTGCATTGTGACCGAATATTCCGTTGAGCCGTCTGGCGCCGTTGTTACTGTTACAGCAGGTAAGACGCCATCTGCGGCCCATGCTGACGGCATCAATAGCAGCATAACTAACCCAACTAACGCGAGAATACGTATTGTCATTGTTTTAATTTCGCCTGACGTAATCGACTCGCAAACGAATCAGCTTCTAGATGGATAGGTTCAGCTAACTTATCAATCAAACTCACCTGCTGCGAGCTAACCCCAAGCAAATATTGCTGTTCGCCCACCTGAACCAAGACTAAACGCTCTTTTTGACCGAGGGAAGTCACAGCAATGGTCTTTAGTACGCTATTGGTCGTGGGGACTAAATTAAACCTTCTCAGTAAATAAGCTAACGCGAAAATTAATAATAAAACCAGAATCAAGCCACCTAACATACTTGCTAAGGTCGCAACTTGAGAAGGTTCTGCCATTTTTGTAGCAGCAGGTGCTATTGAAGCAATATTCTCTGCGCCTTCCCCACCGAGGCTATCGGCGCTCGCTTGAACCGCTACCACTAAACTCTGTATTACCGATGTGCTCATTTAAAGTTCCAACGACTTTTACATCTCGAATTATTTAAGCTTTTTAATTCGCTCAGTTTGACTGATCACATCCGTTAAGCGAATACCGAATTTATCGTTTACCACCACCACTTCACCGTGAGCGATAAGCGTGCCATTGACCATCACATCTAACGGTTCACCTGCGACTCTATCTAACTCAACCACAGAACCTTGGTTAAGTTGTAATAAGTTTCGGATACTAATATAGCTACGGCCCACTTCCATCGAAATGGTGACAGGAATATCTAAAATTGTATCTAACTTAGCCGCTTCAGCCTTAGAAATAGGTCTTGAATCATCAACCAGCTCATCGAGTTCAATTGCGTTGGCTTCTTCTAACGCTTGTTCTGCCATTGCTGCTGCCCAATCATCCGTATCGTCTGTGCTCATCTTACTTCACCTTATAATTCTGATATATCACGAGATTTACCCTTACGCGTCACCAATTGCAGCTCAGATTTAACTGTCTCAGGCCGAGGGATTTTCTCACATATTTTAAGCGCTAGGTTATCTCTAGAACGGCCCATTTTACAACGATATGTCGGTAAATCCTCGATTTTCATCATGATAAACTCGGGTAACTCAATCGGAATAATATCGCCCGCTTTAAAATTCATGACCTCTTTGAGCGTTAATTCATGTTCAACAATATTGGCATCGAACCCGACCTTCACATCCATGATTTCATCGTGTAATGCCTGTGACCAACGCATATCAGTATCTTGCTTGTCACTTTGCACACCCGCATCGAGTAACTCTCGGATAGGTTCAATCATGGAGTAAGGCATAGTGATATGAAAATCACCACCGCCTCCATCGACTTCAATATGGAATGAATTAATCACCACAACTTCGGTAGGACTAACAATGTTCGCCATGGCGGGATTGACTTCAGAGTCCAAATAATCAAACTCAACATCCATTACGGGCGCCCAAGCATCTTTATAATCTTCAAATATAATCTTAAGCAGTAACTGTACGATTCGTCTTTCTGTCGGCGTAAATTCTCGCCCTTCAATCTTGGCATGGAAACGCCCATCGCCACCAAAGAAGTTATCCACTAGGATAAATACCAGTCGCGCTTCCATGGTGATCAATGCAGTGCCTTTGAGTGGGCTAAAACGCACCATATTCAAGCTAGTAGGAACAAAAAGCGTATGTACGTACTCACCAAACTTGAGCATCTGTACACCGTTGATCGACACTTCGGCCGCTCGGCGCATCATATTAAACATGCTGATGCGCAAATGGCGCGCAAAACGCTCATTCACGATTTCCAGCGTCGGCATACGCCCACGAACTATTCGATCTTGGGAAGAGAAATCGTAGGAACGGGCATCTTCTCCAACAGCGTCAATTTCGTCATCATCGACGTCATCAACCCCGTGCAATAGCGCATCAATTTCGTCTTGGCTTAATAAATCACTCACTATATTGCCTTCGCCTCTTTTGGTGCTGAAGTTAAAGGATTATTGCATTACAAAACCGGTAAATAGTACTTTCTCGACAACCTTACGCCCAGTTACTGACTGTAGAGTATTTTGCACACTCAAAAGTGCTAACTGCCGTAACTCATCTTTCCCCGCTTGCGTGCTGAGCTTTTGTACATCTGCACCACTAAAGGTCGTTAAAAGCGCATCTTCAATCAGCGGAATATGTTTTTGTGTTAGCACATCATCATCGGTACCACGCACCATAAGCTGCACTTTAATCTCAACTAAACGAGCCCTATCAGGCCCAGGTAAGTTGAATAAGAAAGGACGCGGCATAGGCACGTATGATGCGGTAGCCACTGCTCCTGATGCTGGAACTTCAGCCTGAACTGCACCATCGGCAGCTACGGCGGGAACCTCTTCGGTACCGCTTCCTATAAAGAACCAGACGCCGCCACCGATTAACAGCGCGACTAAAACGCCTAGACCAGCAAAAATAAATAGTTTCTTCTTACTCTTAGGCCCTTCAGTACTTTCAAGTTCTAACGATTCTTCCTTAGCCATCACTATTCTCTTTAATTTAGGCGGAAACTCATTACAGTTTTATTTGAAACGTAATTATGTCAGTCATTGCTATAGGTTACCTGCTTAAGCGTAATAATCTATACCTGAAGTTACACTAATCGCTTGATTTAAACCTAAATGTAACTCTTCTGCCGAGATTTCATCCATATCAGCCGCATTTGAACTGCCGCCATCACCGAAACTACCTTCCCGACGCTCACCTTGATCGCCTTGAGAAACATGGCTGTCAGCCAACTGCATCCCTTGCTCTTGCAATAACTCACGTAATCTTGGCATAGCTTGTTCAACCAGATCGCGCGTTTGCGGCTGAGTAACATGAAACTGTACTTGGGTTTGGTCGCCATGCACTTGGATCTTTACCAACATATGCCCAAGTTCAGGTGGATCGAGCCGGATTTCCGCATGTTGGATGCCTTGACTCACCATAGTAATCAATTGCTGCTTCATCACAGGTGAAAATCGTTGGATCATCTCCTGCATTTGGTTTTGCTGTTCTACTCCTTGACGCAATGACAGCTGAACTTGCATGGTTTCTTGGCGATTTAATTGTGACATCGAGAGTGTCTGTATGGATGATGTCGACTTAAGTTCTGAGAAAGTATTACTATCATCCATAAAACTTTCGTCTCTGGGAATATCCATCGCAACCGTTAATTTAGCATCTTTCAGTAATAGGTTAGCAGCCAAATCGGAATTGGGACTCCCATCAAGATCACTTTCTGTTACAGATGTTGTACCTAATGGTTCAGATGAAATTGAAGAGCCTAAGGTATTCAGGTCGAAAGTATTTCCCGAGGTAGCGATATTACCCGTATTGGGACTATTCACTGTCGAGCTGCTAGTCGTTGCTTTTGCCGCAGTGTTGGTTGCCGACTTTATCGTTGCACTGTTCGCTAAGCCCGCTTGATTAATCACAGCATTAAGTGTGACCTCATTCTCAACTAAAGACTCATCTATACTCACCCCGACTTCAGTGGCAGAGACAAGCTCAGTGTCTTCTAAAGGTAATTCTGAAGCGTCATCGGTCAAATTTGGATCAATCACAGCATCACTATCCGCTGACGCTTCAAGTATATTTGGGTCTATGGGAAGAATATGTACGAGTGACTTATCAGTCAAAGAAGATGGTTTCACGTCATCTGCGAATGAAATTGCTGCCATATCTGGGCTAGTAGAAACTAACTTTTGTAATTCAGCAGAAAAACCAGCTTCATCTATATCTGATGCCAGTTCAATCTCAGCAAAAACAGTAGAAACAGTAGAAACAGTAGAAACAGTAGAAACAGTAGAAACAGTAGATGCCAATGCTAAATCAGCAGAAATAGTAGGTGCCAATGTTGAATTATCAGAAACAGTAGGTGCCAATGCTGAATCAGCAGAAATAGTAGGTGCCAATGTTGAATTATCAGAAACAGTAGGTGCCAATGCTGAATCAGCAGAAATAGTAGAGGCCAATGCTGAATCGGCAGAAACAGTAGAGGCCAATGCTAAATCAGCAGAAATAGTAGATGCCAATGTTGAATTATCAGAAACAGTAGATGCCAATGCTGAGCCGGTTAATAACGCTGATGAAGTATCAATATTTTCTTCACCAGTTATATCTTCTTCAGCATTTAAAAATGCTAGCGGCAAACTATCTCCATCAGATGCCGTTTTCTTCATATCATTTGCCATGCTAATTTGGGCAAAAATGAGATTTACGTCGGCGTCATCAGTTGATATATCGTCATCTTTTACTTTATCAGCAGAGGTAACCTGCACAGTATCATCAGTGTTAGCAATGGTTTTTTTAGACGCAGAAATAGAAAATGAGCTAGCGGTGACTGACGCAAGTGTAGATGAAAAGTCTTCATTATTAGACTCTTGGGAAGATGTCTTAGCGGAATTGGCCGCAGAGTTGCCTGTTTTACTTAACAGGATATTGGTCATTTGTTGCATAAGTGCTCCCAAACATCACCCAGCAAAAAAGAAAATGGCTAGGTAGAAACGTCAATTAAACACTGCGGTTGCAGGGTCATGGACTAAATCAAAGCAAATAAGATGCCAAAACATCAGGTTTTACGACAGCATATCGAAAAGAATTAACTCTGGAAGGTGTCAAATTGATGCTTATGCCATCAATACAAAAAACTAAAGAGCCTATCCGGCTCGCGAGCAGTAAAGATGCCTATCATTTCACTAACGTTGATGACGGCGATAAAATTGCTGGGAAGCAAATTCATCGGTCATTTTTTGCTCCCTTTTTTGTTCAACCACTTGACGCTTCTTCTCTTTACTGGCTAAGAGTAATTCTACTGCCTTACGTTTTTTTTGCTTTTCCAACCAATGTTGTTGTCGATATTCTTTTTGCTTTTCACCATCGGCTACGACGCGATTTTGCTGGATAATTGCGTCATCAATCTGACGAATAAAACGGTGAAACTGGTGATAGTGACTAGCACTAATGGCTTGACCTTGCTGGGATTGCATTTGCTTCATGTATTCTAAGCGATAGTTATTTAGAGCACTGAGTTGATTCAACCGTTTTTGACACTCTAACTGCGCAGATTTTAACAATAAAGCCGCTTGTTCTTCGGCATCATTGGCAAGCTTTAACACTAACAACAAGGGATCGGCGTTAGCCATACTAGACCTCAATTAATTCGATGACGCCATTATTTGCACTGTGCAGCAAGTTGCCCAAGCATGACTTGGCTATCGGCAAAGCTAAATGCATCACGCATGGTTTGTCGCAAAAAAGCATTCATTGCTGGCTGCAGTCGTATCGCATTATCAATGCGAGGATCGCTTCCTTGGGCATAGGCCCCAATAGAAATCAAATCTCGATTTTGCTGATACAAAGAATAGGTTTGTTTCACGCGGCGCATCGCCTCCAAATGTTCATTGGAGATCACCATAGGCGCGACTCGGCTAATAGAAGCTTCAATATCAATTGCAGGATAGTGCCCCGAATCCGCAAGCGAACGTGACAAGACAATGTGACCATCGAGGATCGCCCGCGAAGCATCGGCAATGGGATCCTGTTGATCGTCTCCTTCCGTCAACACAGTATAAAATGCCGTAATTGAACCTTGCCCAGGGCCACCGTTTCCGGCGCGCTCAACTAAACGTGGCAATTTTGCAAACACAGAAGGCGGATAACCTTTAGTCGCAGGCGGTTCACCCACAGCCAAAGCAATTTCCCGCTGCGCTTGGGCGTAGCGCGTTAAACTGTCCATAAGCAATAAAACGTTATAGCCTAAATCGCGGAAGTATTCGGCAATACGAGTCGAGGTTTCACAGGCGCGAAGGCGCATCAGAGGCGATGTATCCGCAGGCGCAGCAACAACGACTGAACGCGCTCGACCTTTCTCACCAAGAATTTCCTCAATAAACTCTTTCACTTCCCGGCCACGCTCACCCACTAGCCCAACCACAATAATGTCGGCGGTAGTACCGCGAGTCATCATACCTAAGAGCACACTCTTACCTACACCTGAGCCCGCAAACAAGCCCATACGTTGGCCTTTGCCCACAGTCAGCATAGCGTTGATAGCGCGAACGCCAACGTCCAGCGGTTCAGTAATGGCACGGCGAGATAAGGGATTAATGGCAGCGCTATGTCTTGGCGCTTGTTGGTCGGTTTGCAACGCGCCTAAACCATCTAAAGGCACGCCGTTACCATCAAGTACGCGTCCTAGCAGGGATAAACCAACATTGAGTCCAGTTTGTTCCCCCAAAGGCACAACCCGCGCACCGGGCAATACACCACGTAATTCTTCAATGGGCATTAAATATAATAGTTCGCCATCAAAGCCGACGACTTCTGCAATTAACTCGCCCACCATGGTTTCGATCGAACATAAGCTGCCCACAGGCGCACGGCAACCGCTCGCCTCTAAGGTTAAGCCAACAACACGCACGAGTTGACCATTGGCCACAGCTCGAAATGGCGGCACTTTATCCTGATGGTGATTCAGCCTATTCAGCAATTGGTGTTGACGATTTTGCATCTGATTTTGCCTCTAATTGCTCACCTGTGTTTGAGGCAGATTGTATATCCTCAGCATGTTGAGAAACCGTATCGACAACCTGATCATCAAGCTCAGATCCCACAGCCTCAGAAGCCGCAACGTGTTTAGCGGTATCTTCAACCTCTATAGCCTCTTGCAATTGACGCTGCTTGTCACTTAAGTGAGCATGTTGGTTCCGTAAGGACTCAAACACAGCATCGATACGCGATGCGAGGGTCAAATCGACTAAAGAACGATGACTACTGAGAATACAGTCACCTGGGCTTAAGGAAGGGTCAACTTCAAGTTCCCACTTACTGCGGGTCAATTGAGCGCTGGAATAAAGTTGTTCGACTAAAATAACATCGTCAGGATGCAAGCGGATTGTGACCGTTTGTTCTTTTATCGGCAGCGATTCTATACCTAAGCGCAATGCCGAAAGCACTTGTTCTGGATGAGTTTTTAATTCGTGGCCAATGACAGATTTCGCTAATGTCATACTCAGGTTCAGTAGCGAAAGTTCAATATCGCCATCGAGCAATTGCAATGGTTTTTCAAATTGGGCTAATAAGGTTTCAAAACGCGAGAGCAATATTTTTGCTTGGGCTAAACCGGTTTCTAATCCTTGCTCATGCCCTTGGGCGAGCCCTTCAGTATAGCCCTGCTCTAACCCTTCTAAACGCCCTTTTTCTAGCCCTTGCTCATACCCTTGCTGCTTACCTTCGCTAAAGCCTTCTTCTTCGGCTTGGGCTCGAATGTCTTCAATCTCAGCCATAGTCGGTGGAGAAACACTTTCCACTGTAGTCGACTTAGCGGCTTGATGATTCGAATGGCCGAACAGATTTGAGATAGAATCATCATCGGCTTCAGTCACATCTGGCAGTACCCAGTGACTAAATTCGACATCTCCTTCGCTCAAGACCTTATTCTGCAATTTATTATCGCTCGGATTAGAGGAACTCATCGCCACCACCGCCGCCTAACATGATTTCGCCGCTGTCACTTAAGCGACGAGCAATAGACAGGATTTCTTTTTGGGCGACTTCCACTTCACTGATGCGGATTGGGCCCATGGCTTCAAGATCATCACGCAATAATTCAGCGGCACGTTTTGACATGTTACCCAAGATTTTTTCTTTCAGCTGATCATCTGTGCCTTTAAGCGCCTTCATCAGTACATCTTGCTGCACTTCACGCAACAGGGCTTGAATACCGCGGTCATCGACATCAATTAAGTTTTCAAATACAAACATCAAATCTTGGATTTGCTGCGCCATTTCTTCATCAGACTCGCGCATGGTTTCCATCAACTGGCTTTCGATACCCGTGTCTAAATAGTTCATTATGCTGGCAGCCGCTTTTAAGCCACCCATTTTCGCGGCCTGAGCGCCACCTTGACCGGCAAACTGTTTCTCCATGATGTCGTTCAACTCTTGCAGTGCAGCGGGCTGCACTTCTTCAAGATTTGCAATACGCATCATCAAGTCTAAGCGGGTATTCTCAGGGAATTGACCAAAAATTTCCGCCGCTTGATCGGGTTCTAGATAAGACAAAACAATGGTTTGGATCTGTGGATGTTCGTTTTGAATAATGGTCGCCACTTGGCGTGCATCCATCCACTTCAACGAGTCCAAACCTTTAGCGCCACTGCCCATGATAATCTGTTCAATCAGATTACCCGCTTTATCTTCACCCAGCGCAGCGGTTAAGGCTTTACGGACGAACTCTTCGCTGTTGAAACCAATTGAAGAATACTTTTGAATATCATCAAGAAACAGCTTATGTACCCCGATAACTTTTTCCTGACCAAACTCATCCATTGCCGCCATGGCCATACCCACTTTTTGCACTTGCTTCGGCTCTAAGTGTTTTAAAATGGATGCAGCATCAGCCTCACTCAAACTGAGGAGTAAAATAGCGGTCTTTTCAACGCCACTAATATCTTTGATATTAAAGGCAGGTGCGGCCGCAGGAGCCACTTCTTTCGTTTTATTCTCAGCCATTGTCTTGTAACCAGTTTTTCACGACTTGAGTAGAGAGCTCAGGCTCATTCGCCACGAGCGCACGGATAGCTTTAATCATATCATCATCTTTGTGAAGATTAGGGATATGAATTGAGCCATCGTCAGCATAACTGTATTCCGCCTCTTGAGTATTGAGCATCCCTAGCGTATCAGCCGCATATTGGTCCTCAATTTCTGCTAATTCATTACCTAATCTGCCATCCTCAGGCATATTCACACTGTCAGGATAGATTAAGCGTTTCAGCATAGGACGTACCACAGCTAAAATCAGCACCAAAATCACTAGCGCACCAATCCCAAGCTTAATCGCACGCCAAAACCAAGGTTGCTCCCAAAGCTCAGGTGCAGGTAAATCTTCAACCAATTGATCCATAAAGGGAACTGTTACCACTTCCAGCACATCCCCCCGTTGTGAACTAAAACCAACCGCGCCTTCAAGCAAACGACGGATATTGGTCAGTTCTTGTTCGGTACGGGCAACACGAGCTACTTGACCATTTTCTCCAGCGGCACCAGGTTTAAAGTCCACCGCCACTGACACACTAATGCGGCGCACTGCGCCAACTTGCTGGCGGGTATGGCTAATGGTGGTATCTAATTCAAAGTTACGGGTCGCTTCACGGTGCGAATTACCACCTGCGGTGACAGACTCGGTCGCTTTAGTCGCATCTTCTGGAATATTTGACTCCATTGGCGGTTGATTGGATAACGCGCCAGGGATCCCACCAGAAGAGCCACCAGTGGTGTTATTTTCAACGGTCATTTCACTGCGCAGTGCTGGTAAATCAGGGTTAAAACGCTTTGATGTTTGCTCAACAGCAGTAAAATCCATACTGACGTCGACTTGAGAGGTAAAATTATCAGGACCTAGAATTGGCACCAGAATCGATTCAATCTTAGTGCGATATTCAGCTTCTTTTTGCTGTACTAATTCAAGTTCACGGCGAGCCGTCGCAGACGCGCCATCTTGGCTGCCTGAGTTCAATAAACGGCCGTTAGAATCAGTTACCGTCACCCTTGATGGTTCTAAACCTTGTACTGCAGAAGCAACAATATCGACGATAGCATCGACTTCACCTTGGCCTAAGCCACCGCGACGGGTATTGATCACCACTGTTGCACTCGGTTTAGAGGCATTGCGGGCGAAGACGTTTTCTTTAGGTAACGCAAGAATGACTTTGGCACGACTGACACTTTGTAGTTGCTCTATCGCACGGGCGAGGTTTTCTTCTTGGCTATGCTTAAGACGAGCTTGTTCCATACGTTGGCTGACACCAAAACCACTGTCTTTATTCAAAAAATCTTGGTTGGCTGCAGGACTGTCGATACCTGCACGGCTCAACATCATTTTGACTTCTTGATATTTATCTTCAGGAACTTTAATAACGTCCACGTCGATTTGGTACTTAACTTTATTTTTATCAAGTACATCTAGCACTTGAACCATTTCCTGAGTTTCCATTTTACCCAATGGACGATACTCTGGCTCCTGCGCCCACAGCATGACAAATACCGCCAAGGCTAAACAAATCGCTAAGGCTAAAATCATAGTCACTTGGCGCATCATATCGACACCGCCAAGATTTCCCATCATGCCTGACTTATGTTCTTGCTGGACACCTTGGTCAGCTAAACCGGAATTGGATCCGACAATCATTTCTGTACTCACGATTCGTACCTGCTAATTGGGTTATTCACTGGCCTAGACAGGCATGCTCATTATTTCTTTGTAGGCTTCGACAAGCTTATTACGCACTTGCACCGTCGCCTCGAAAGCGACACTCGCTTTCTCACGGGCAATAACAGTGTCCGATAAAGAAACGGTAGTATCACCCATCTCTAAACGTGTCGCGAGGTTTGACGATGCAGACTGTAAGCCGCTGACATTGCCGACGGCTTGCGATAGCAACTGACCGAAGTCTGCACCACTGGTGTTATTCACTTGCTGCATGATATTTGGCTGAACGCCAAACGACGGCGTTATTTCGCCTTGGAGTTTCTGCATTTCCTGCAGGAATGAATTTGCGCCTATTTGCATGCTGAGCTCCCAGTCGTCGAATTCTTGACGATCAAAATACCGATAACGGGACAATGCAAAATAACGGCCAAGTTTTCAGATGGTCGTGATTGATAATAAATTGACGGGATAAGAAGATGCCAATATCTAAGGATTTTGGATGAAATGGGCCACTTTTGCGGTTGTGTTTTTTAATAAATACAGCCTCACACTCAATGTGGAGGCTGCGGGATGATAACTTGAATTTATAGACTAATTTGGCAGTTGGATCCCCATATCACGCATCCTTGCCATCTTGTATCTTAGGGTTCGTGCGCTAATTCCTAGCTTTTCGGCGACTAACTTACGACTTCCTTGGCATTGATTAAGGGTCTCTAAAATAATCACATGTTCTTGAGCTTTGAGCTCTTCACCTAAACCGTCTGGCTCAGAAGAAAATGGGTCTAGATCTTCACCGCTTAAAATCACATCCTGCGCATCGATAATAATGTCATTGGCAGTGATCAATTGACCGGCTCTTAATATCAAAGCACGCTGGATCACATTGTCGAGTTCACGTACGTTCCCAGGCCAGCGATGACTCAATAAACGTCGACGCGCATTCTCATCCAACTCAGGCACATCGGCAACATTCAATGCCTTAGCATGTTTAGCCAGTAAATGACGCGCAAGAGGTAAAATATCTGCAGGACGTTGACTTAACGCAGGCCAAGCTAAAGGAAATACGTTAATTCGATAGTAGAGATCTTCCCTAAATCCGCCAGCTGCGACCACTGCCTTTAAATCACGATTGGATGTGGCAAGCACGCGCACATCGAGCTTAATGGTTTTACGGCCACCTAAACGCTCAACTTCACGCTCTTGCAAAACCCGCAACAACTTAGCTTGTAAGCCTAAATCCATCTCAGAGATTTCATCGAGCAGCAAAGTGCCACCTTGAGCCTGCTCAAATTTCCCCGGACACGCTTGATAAGCCCCTGTAAATGCACCCTTTTCATAACCAAAAAGGGTGGCTTCGAGCATGTTCTCAGGAATAGCGGCACAGTTAATGGCCACAAAGGCTTGATTAGCACGGCTACTGTGTTGATGAATATAACGGGCCAAAACCTCTTTACCTGAACCGCTAGGACCTAAGATCATGACAGAGGCATCGGAGGCGGCAACCCGTTGAGCAAGTGCTAATAAGGCTAAACTTTTTTCATCAGCGACGACGGGCTGATCCACATTTTGTTTTAATGGCAAATAGCGTGAGACTTGATTGAGTAACACTTCTGGTGCAAAAGGTTTGGCTAAATAATCAACAGCGCCTAATTTTATAGCGTTCACCGCGCTACCAATAGTCGCGTAGGCCGTCATCAACAGCACTGGCAACTTAGGATGATGCTGCTGCAGGTAGTTCAATAAACCTAAACCACCAATACCTTGCATCTGCACATCGCTAATAACTAAATCAAACTGATGTTGTTTCAAGGCTAAAATAGCGTCTTCACCGGAGGCAACATCAACACACTCATACTGAGCCAGCATTAAGGTATCAAACAAGGCTTCACGTAATGAAGCATCATCCTCAACGAGCAATAACTTTGCTTCAGACATGGGTAATCTCCAAAGGTAATATCACCGCGGATTTAGCCCGTGGGAATACTAAAGACACAGTACAGCCTTTATTCGGTACACAACTGAGTTGCAGTTGCCCCCCATGATTGCGCACCACAGATTGCACAACGGCTAACCCAAGCCCAGTTCCCTGCGACTTAGTCGTAAAGAAAGGTTCAAATACCTTCTGCTGCATAGTGGCGTCTAAACCTTTACCATTATCGATGATGTCCAATAATAACCGTTCGCCCTCTTCCTTCGCTTGGATACGAATTTCAGTTGCTCCGGCTTCTATGCTGTTCATGACTAAATTATTAATCGCCGAGCTTAATGCATTGGAATTAGCTAACATCGAGCTGCTTGACGCATCATCAAATAACAAGTCACAGCCTTGCTTTGCCGCTATTGGCTCACAATTTGCCAAAACATTGTCGATAACCTCAGCCAATGAGATTAGATCTCCAAGTTCATCCTGACGGCCTTTCGCCATCAATAGCATGTCGTTAACCTGCCGCTCGAGTTCATTGAGTCTATCAACAAGTTTTTGTTGGAATTTAGCTTTAGCGGCATCGGATAACTTCGGACTCGCAAGGTTTGAAGCGTATAACAAAGCGGCTGATAAAGGCGTGCGCACCTGATGAGCCAAAGTTGCTACCATCTTGCCCAGTGCAGATAAACGTTGTAAATGGGAGATATTTTTCTGTAATAACCGAGTTTCAGTCAGATCAGTTAGCACAATTAATTGACCAGGCTCTGGCGTCAATGGCGTAATCGCTAATTTAACGCGGCGGCCATTACGCAGTGACACTTCGTGGCCATCATCGTCCTGCGGCGCAAAGGCACTGTGAATCACATCAATCCAGCGAACACCACACAAGGAGCGCTCAAGTAACTCAACTGCAACCGGATTTGCATCCGTGACTATACCGTCGCCATTGATAATCACCACGCCGGATGGCATAGCCTGTAAAATATGCTCCATTCGATTGGACATATTCGCGGCCTCACGCAGTTGGTTCCATTGTTTGCTAGTGTGCTTGAATGACTCAATTTGCGCTAGTGGGTTGGCTGACATAGTCACTCCGTCAAAAAATTGCTTATGACGGGGTGACTGCAGTATCTATGCCAAATTGGAAATTGAACTTTAGAGGTTAAAACAACTTATATAACAATAAAATAGAAAACTAATCTTTTGTCATTCCGTACTTACGCATTTTTTCTACAAGCGTTGTACGGCGTATTCCAAGCATTTCAGCAGCGCGAGCTACGACATTATCTTGTAGCTCTAGCGCCTGACGTATCATGTCTATTTCCAGTTCTGCTAACAAATCCTTAAGGTTCACACCTTCAGGCGGCAGCTCACTAGGGAAACGCGTTTCAGGGATTTCAACCGGTTCTTCATCGCTAAAGATAGAAGCTAAAGCATCACGTTCCTGTTGCTCTTCACTCATCTCTACGCAATATTCGGGCACATCGATATGGCGATATTTGACAGGTAAATCGTTAACATCGACCAGTCCACCCGGATATAAAATGGTGAGGCGTTCGACTAAATTAGACAGCTCGCGCACGTTGCCCGACCAAGCATGTTCTTTCAGCGACTCTATCGCACGCTGCGTAAAACGCACCTTACCACGGCCTTCGTTATAGACTCGGCTAACTAACTCTTGTAATAGCAAAGGCACATCGTCCTTGCGATCACACAACGCGGGCATTTCAATCGGGAATACGTTTAGGCGGTAATAAAGATCCTCACGGAACTCATTAACGCTGATCATGGTTTCTAAATCTCTATGTGTCGCAGCAACTACGCGTACATCAGCATTAATAGTCTTGGTACCACCAACGCGCTCAAATACCCGCTCTTGCAGCACACGGAGTAATTTCACTTGCATTTGTAGTGGCATGTCTCCTATTTCATCGAGAAATAGTGTACCACCTTCAGCTAATTCAAAACGGCCTTTACGAGAACAGATTGCCCCAGTAAATGACCCCTTTTCATGACCAAATAGCTCACTCTCTAATAACTCAGGCGGTATAGCACCACAGTTTACAGGGATAAACGGACCATCACGACGCTCAGACAAATAATGGATATTACGTGCGACTACTTCTTTACCTGTACCCGATTGACCCAGAACAAGCACGGTTGCCTCAGATGTTGCGACTTGATTTATCAAGTGCCTCACATTCGCAATACCATCACTGCGTCCCACTAAGCTTCGGAATAACTTTGTTTGATTCGCACTAGTAGGGACTTGAGGCCGTTTAACTTGACCGAATACTTGGCAAAAGTGTAATAATTCAGTGAGCTGAGGATACGTTAAAGGTTCTTCAATATGTCCAAGAATGTTAGACACTTGCAGATCGTCAACATTGCCAAGCAACAGCATAGGTTGCCATGGATGTTGACCTGCGATGTTTTTAAGCCCATCAGCATCCATAACATCAGTTAGGATAACTAAAGCTCGAAAACGGGTATCTTGGAGGCTAGCACTTAATTTTTCGGTATCAATTTGTACAAATTGCTCACCTAAAAAATCCAAAATATAACACAGGCGATTTAATCGCTCTGATGGAGGGCCGATAAGTAAAATTCGTTGATCTGTTTGCATCATTCAGTAGGCCGTAAAGCTCTAATATGTATTAATTCGCATTAATTATTTATGATTAGTTGCTGTAAAAGCTTAACAAATTCAATGTAACAATCTGTGCCACCATCACTACTTGTGATGAATATTGTATTATCAGCAGACGAGAAGCAAGCCTCAGATGAGGTTTATGCCAAACTGAATTGATTTTAGTCCATTTACGACATGATTCTAGTCTAAAACGTCAATACTTTGACTTTAAGCCAAAAAAAAGACGCAACCAGTGCGTAATGCCGTTCACTTAAGAGTGAACGGCATTTTTCTTTGGTCTAACCGGATACTTGTTTTTACTCATTTTAAGGACTCTTGGATAAGCCCTTTCCCGTTTACCATCCAACTTAAATTGCCGTGCATTGCGTTCTATATCCAATACGTCTCTCGGGACATTCCACGGTGTTTGTGATGGCAGTTGTGTCAACTTGAAGATGATATAACTCGCCGCATCCCTAAAACTCAGTTGATTAGGATGGACCGATGGCAAGCTTTTAGCCATCAGCAACATCTTATATCTAATGAGATTATAGGCCAGTAGCACGCCCCACAGCTCTTGAGTCACCAGCTCCGGTAGTTGACTGCGTAGCGTAAAACGGCTCTCCAACAGATGTTGTTTCATCTCTCTGTAGCCCAGTTCGATTTCCCATCGATGGGCATATAAGTCGACGATGTCTTCGCTGGGGTAACGCATCGGGTCAGTCAACGAGGTCAAAATGGCGACTGACTTACCTTTCACTGTCTTAGTGAGTAAACGCGCTTCAAGGGTATCAGGGAGCTGCGGCCATTTCTTTCTGGCTTGAGGCGTGGTGGTGAGCTTCACCCACTGGTCATGTTTTCCCAATGTTCGAACCACCTCATATTGAGTGCCTTTCTTCAATGGCAACAACCAGTGGCTGTCAGGTTGCGCTTGCTGCCAAGCGTGCAGAAGGCCGAGCGAGTAAAATCCTCGGTCAAATAGGGTTAGGCTGTGATTGGGAATGCTAGGAATGAGCTGAGATGCTAAGTTCATTTCATTTTCGGCAACCGAATCAAAGGCGCTGTTGACCAACAAATGGCTGCTTAACTCCATCAAGCAAACCATGCGAATTTGCGGATAAGCCGCTTCGCCTGAAGCGTTTGCGGTTCGCGCAAAGGCGGCTTGATTTTGGACACTATCGGGTGTCCGCCACACTACACCGTCAACACCATACAAGTTAAGACCGCACCAATGAGGATGTTCAGCTCTCGCGTGCCAGGTATTGGCGCTGCGACTAAACACTTCTCGAATAACCTCACTGCCCAATCGTTTACGCGCCTGAGTCACGGCGCTGCGTGCAACATAATCAATCTCTTGCGGCAAAACAATGTCGAGTTTGTTGATGAGTGACCGAACAGACTCCCCTCGGAACAAAGCCATTCCGATAACGGCCCAAATCATCGCGTCCATCGGCAATTTACGCCGTCTTAACGTCGCAACGCCTTGTGAGTCCAAACAAGATTGAATTAACTCAGGTTCTAACACATCAGCTAAGCAGGTGAATTCGGTTAGGCGGGTAATATGAGTGCGGGCGAGTGCTTCTGAGAGTTGCATAAAAAAATCCGATGACATGAGGTCATCGGATTTTGATCTTTTCAGCGAGATCGTCAAGCGATCTGTCTTAACTGATCGGCATTACAACCAGTGCGTCTATTTTTAATCACGAAATAAGATATTAACCCGCTTCAGAATGCGCAGAAATATTATGTTTATCTGCAGGAATTGCATCCCAACCTTCTTTGATTGTGCGTAAAATATCACATACATCATCGATTGCTTTCACATCATTATTTAGGTTAGCTTCAGAAATTCTACGCAACATAAAGTCATATAAATCACTCAAATTTCTAGCTATCTGGCCACCAGCATCCATATCTAAGCTATTGTTTAAACCAGTAATAATCCCAATAGCTTTGCCAATGTACATGCCTTTATTAGACAAGTCATTTTGTTCAATCGCAAGGCGACTTTGTGCTAAACGTTGTAGTGCCCCCGCAAACATAAGCTGAATAATACGATGTGGTGACGCAACAGTAATTTCACTCTCTAAAGACACCTTACGATACGATTGCAGTGATCCTCTCATAAACACCTACCTGTTTAAATCTATAGTCTCATAAACACTAATCTGGCGCTTATTCTTATTACCTGCATGTAATAATGCTTGTCTATCTGCCATAACAACACTTGCTTTACCTGTGTACTCTTGAGTAAGTTCAAGCTGATGTTGAAGATAATCAACATCTGTCATATTAGCATCAGCCACTAATACATTGAGTAAAATTTGACGCTCTCCAACCAGTACCTGCAAGTTCGACACCAACTCGTCAGATTGAGACTCTTCAGCAGGAAGCTGAGTCAGCTTATTTAAAATTTCACTCAAAAGGACATTAAGCTCATCGAGTTGTTTCACTTATACTTCCCTTACTCATTTATAAATTCACTATCGTTTTTTAACAGCTCCAGGAAGCGAATTCAAACGATCAACAAGACCACTGCTCTGTTGATTGAGTTGACCAACGACAAGATCCATCGCATTAAATTGCTTCGTTAAACGCGCGGTTAACTGATCCATTTTAAGCGTAAAGGCTTCTCTTTGATCTGCGATTTGGCTTTGCTGATTGGTATATCCGGTTTGACGAGAAGCAATCAATCCTCGAGACTTGACATAGCTATCTGCAAGATCATTAAAGCGATTAGCAAGCCCTTTATCTGGTGTCGAGAATAATGCCTCAACACTGGCCATATCTTCAGAGATGACTTTATTAAGTTTAGTGTCATCGACAGATAACTTACCATATCTATCTGTTTTTATACCTATATCATATAATGCTATCGAACTGCCGCTATCAGTTGGCACTCGTTCACTCGATATACTTCGGAGTTGCGATTCTATAGAACGGATCATAGAGTCGCCCTGTAATGCAGCTGCTGTTTTTTTCTCTTTATCATAGGACGACATTTTATCAACTGCTGTCGCTAAACTATTGTAGGCATCGACAAAAGCTTTCACATTTGTCTTTACTGCATCATCATCTTGTTCAATTTTTAACGTAGTCGTCTTAGAAACATCAGCATCAGTTAAGTTTAACGTCACACCTGCAATAGCATTTTTAACTTCATTAGTTTGTGAGGTAACTTTCTGATTATCGATATAAACAACCGCATTTTTAGCATCTTGAAGCGTGGAGATATTTCCAGCACCGAACATATCATTTAGTCCAGTTCCAGTCGTGTCATTAGCTATAATACTAATTTGATTGTCTTCACCTGACTTATCTGAACTAAAAACCAAACGACTGCCTGCATCACTGGTAATAACAGTTGCAGTTACGCCCGCATTATCTGGTGATTCATTAACTTTTTTAGCAATCGCAGCAAGCGAATCGGTAGCCGAAACATCAATGGAAAAATTCTTACCATTGATACCAAAATCAAGGCTCCCTTCACCTACAGGTAATGCAGGATCAGCAACGTTTTTTCCAGCAATTTTATGATTTACGGCAAGTTGCTCAACTTTGATACCATAGCTACCGGCTTGTGCAGTTTTGTCTGTTGTTGCTGACAAATAAGTTTGATTACTAACAGATACCTTACGCAGATTGAGGGCATCGCCAGTTTGAAGTTTTTTTAAGGCATCTTGAAACGTAGACAACGCACTTTTTAAGGTTCCCATTGCAGAAACTTTTGCTTTGATGCTGTCTTCCGTTTTATTAAACATCGCTTCTTTCGGTGTTTTTTCGGCATCGACTAACACTTTAACAATGTTGCCAATATCCAAACCAGAACCGATACCCATCGCTGTTAATGCCATATAAACCTCTTACTCTTCAACTATCACTACTAGTAATGTGGATATCTACGCCTCTGTTTTCATCAAAAGCCCAGTGACTTCAGATAATTTCTCAGCTAAGGCTAATGCTTCTTCACTCGGCATTTGCCTAATGACATCGCCAGTATCTCGGTCAAGTACAGTCACAACAGCTTGTCCAGAGTTCTCATCAACCTTAAATGCTAAACCTTTACGCATCATAGACATCATATCAGACAACTCTGTGGCAACTTGAGCCAGCTTACTTGGATTCTGTTCATTTTTCGTTACATCTTGTTCCACAGCTTGTTCAATAGACGTATTTCGCTTTAATTCAGCATCTGGAGCAGATGCTTTTAGCGGCGTTTGAGCTAAATCAACCTTACTGTGAAGCATAGAAGGTGAACTTGCTATATTGATATCCATAACCATACCTCAGCAAATTTAGTAATAACTTTAAATGGTTACATTAAAATTACCCTATAAAACTACATTAACCTTTAAAGTGGCAAAGGGAGATCCGTCACCGAACCTCCCTTCTCACATTCTCACTATTCTGCTTTAAACTACAGTAGTGACAAGGCCACTTGAGGTAACTGGTTGGCTTGGGCCAACATTGCAGAACCCGTTTGTTGCAACACTTGGTTCTTGGTCATTTGTGATGTTTCTTTCGCGAAATCCACATCAACTATTCGGCTCTTCGCATCAGCAACGTTTGCTTGAGTATTAGCACTGTTACTAATGTTGTATGCTAAACGGTTTTGAATCGCACCCAATTTTGCTCTTTGGTTATCGATTGTTTTTATTGCTGCATCAATATTTGTTAATGATGTACTTCTCTGGACAGCTGTAGATACTTTAATAACTGATGCCTGTACTTTTATCGCACTAGCCGTTACTTTACTCACCGAAATTGCAATATCTTCAGTATTTTGATGGCCAACTTGGAAAGTTTTTCCATTTGAAAAACTGCCGTCTAATAGTTTGGTGTTACCGAATGCTGTTGTGTTAGCGATTGCAGTGATTTCAGTTGCAAGCGCATCAAGCTCTGATTTAATCGCGCCGATATCAGAGGTAGAGTTTGAACCATTTTCTGCCTGAATGGTTAAATCACGCATACGTTGAAGCATGTTAGTTTGTTCTTGCATCGCGCCTTCAGAAATCTGGGCGATTGAGATTGCATCGTTAGCGTTACGCATACCCACATCTAAACCACGCACTTGGCTGTTTAGACGGTTAGAAATTGCTAGACCTGCAGCATCATCTTTGGCACTGTTGATACGTAAACCACTTGATAAACGTTCCATTGAGGATGCTAATCCAGTGGCAGATGAGTTTAAATTTTTCTGTGCTTTCAAAGATGTGACGTTAGTGTTTACTGTAATGGCCATGATCGTTTCCTCTTTATACCTGGCTTGTGAACTTGCCTGTCTACTTAAACCAGGCGGGTCTTAGTGGTTACACTATATTTAACGGCAGCATCTTTTTTAACTTTAGAGTTATTTTTAAAATATATTGATTTTATAAAATAACTCTAATTATCATAAGCATAAATATCAAACCCTATAAAACTTTGCCTACTTGTTCTAGATAATTCTAGAACAAGTAGGCAAAAACACTTCAAGATAACGCCAATAACTTCACATCACATCACATCAGTAACATTAACCAAGAAGAGATAATGCAACTTGAGGTAACTGATTAGCCTGCGCAAGCATAGCTGAGCCTGTTTGCTGCAGCACTTGATTCTTCGTCATAGTTGCAGTTTCTTTTGCAAAATCAACATCAACAATACGGCTCTTTGCATCAGCAACGTTGGCTTGAGTATTAGCACTATTACTAATGTTGTACGCAAGTCTATTCTGAATAGCACCTAAATTTGATCGTTGTTTATCAATCGCTTTGATTGCTGCATCAATATTTGTTAATGATACACTTCTCTGAGCTGCAGTAGAAACCTTCACAACTGAAGCCTGAACTTTTAATGCACTTGCTGTGACTTTCGATACCGAAACAGTGATGTCTTCTGTATTTTGATGCCCTACTTGGAAAGTTTTTCCATTTGCAAAATCACCATTTAACAGTTTAGTGTTACCGAATGCAGTGGAGTTTGCAATCGCAGATATTTCAGATGCTAACGCATCAATTTCTGATTTAATAGCATCTATATCAGAGGTTGAATTTGCACCATTCTCAGCTTGAATAGTCAAGTCACGCATACGTTGTAGCATATTGGTTTGCTCTTGCATCGCACCTTCTGAGATTTGAGCAATTGAAATCGCATCATTTGCGTTACGCATACCCACATCTAAACCGCGCACTTGGCTGTTCAAGCGGTTAGAAATGGCTAGACCAGCGGCATCGTCTTTGGCACTGTTAATGCGTAGACCACTGGATAAACGTTCCATTGAGGTCGCTAAACCGCTACTGGAAGTATTTAAATTCTTTTGTGCCTTCATTGAAGTCACGTTGGTATTTACTGTAATAGCCATGTTGAGTTCCTCTTCCTAGTTATACCGCCAAGGCTTGGAGCTTGGCTAAATTTTTAACAATTTATCTTACAGATGGATAGGTACTTGCTTTCTGTTAAATAAAGTCGAACAGGGAAACAGAACCCACCTTACTAAACACGCTAGAGACTGCGTTCAATGCAAGCTGTTGCTTTTCAAATTCCGTAATCGCTGATGCATAATCGAGATCTTCCAAGAGTGATAGCGCTGATGAATTCACCACTTTCTCCTCGGTATGAGTCTCTTTGTAACTTTCGACAACTTTCAGATTATTCCCCGCCACACTTCTGGCAGAACTAATTTGATTGACGCCACTATCGATGTTATTCAATATCTGTGCCAACTGAGCTCGACCTTGGGGAGTGTTGGCAGAATTAGGGTCTTCAATTAAGGCAATCGCACTGCTGATCGTATCGAAAATACTGACTTCGGCCTGCGGCTCCATGGTGAAACTATCGCCAGCGCTGGGTTTTCCATCAATTTTAACTTCTATACCATTAAAACTAACGGGATTAGTGGCATCGAAGTTAGCTACGTTTGCGACAGGATTACTTGCAGAATCGAGCACTTGTAAGTTAGTACCACCGGCACCATTATCAGTGAAGTTAAATGTATATATATCAGCAACATAAGTTGCAGCATCAGCAACTTTTGCTGTTTTAACGCTAAACTCCCCCTGCTGGCTGGCCAAATAATTGACGCTATAATCACCAAGTCCATTGGGTGCTTTCATAAACGCGCTATCGCCAGGGATGTTTGTCCCCATGGCAACACCCGTTTGTACTAAACTATTTTTGACGCCAGAATCGCCGCTATACACTATTTTAGGCGGCGTCGAGTTATCAAAAGCAAAAGGTTCTTTATCGGTACTGAAACCAGAGAACATATAATTGCCAGATTCATCCTTACTATTGGCAATTGAGAGCAATTCCTCTAAGCTGCCTTTCATCTCTTCGGCAATCATTTGCCGCTCAGTTCCTGAGAGTGTGCCGTTTATCGCTCGCATAACTTGCTCACGCATAGAGCCAGTTAAATCTTCAGCACTACCGAGTTTACTTTCTGCCACAGCAAGACGATTTGTCGCATAGTCAATATTTTTCATAAACTGATCGACGAGTGCATTCTTCTGATTCAGATTATCAATACCCTGTGACGCCACAGGATCATCACCAGCAGTATTGACTTTCTTACCACTGCTCAATTGGTCAAGAATTTTGCTGGTCGCTGTTTGCTTTTGCAGCACACTGGTAATGCTTTGATTAAAAATCTGCGCGGATGATAATCGCATAGTTAAATCTCCTAACGCACTGAGGATAATAAGGTGTCAAAAATCTGCTGTGCAGTCGTCATGATCCGCGCAGAGGCTTGATAGGCTTGCTGAAAACGCATTAAATTTGCTGCTTCTTCATCTAAGTTCACACCCGACTCACTCTCTACTCGCGCATAAGCTTGTTGATACACGGCCTCTGCCGAACCAACACGCACTTCAGCCGCTTTCGTTTTACTGCCTACCTCGAGCTTAGTGTTCTCGAACACATCAGCTAGGGTCGACTTTCCCCCATTCATCACCTTACTTTCGCTCAACTTAGCCATAGCGACAGCATTGGAGTTATCACCCTCGGCGAAGGATAAATCGAAGGTAAATCTGTCATTACCCGCTGCAGCTGTACTATCTACTTCAAAGGTAAAACCAAAGGCGCTGATACTCGGTGGGGTATAAGTTGTAGCAGCCCCAAGTGATGTTCCTGCGGCATCGAATGCTTCATAGGTGGGTGGCACGACTGTGGTGTCGAGTTTGATCGTCAATTCACTGCCCGTCAAAGGGAAATTTGCGGCATTGCGATTGCCAATTTGAGTCAACTTAACTTGGGTATTACCCGAGTTAGCGGCATCTGCAGTAATCTTTGGGGATGCGGCGGCAATACCTTTAGGGTCTTTCATAACAACTTCAATGCCATTTGAAGCACCCGCTGTCGGGCGAATGGCAAAACGATCCCCCGACGCCATCGCGCCCGCTTTTATGTCAATTGAAAATCCAAAAGTCGGGCCTGATAAAGTCAGCGGTGTTATCACCCCCGTTTCCGTATCTCTCAACTCATAAGAAGCTGGCGCAGTACTGACACATGACAGCTCGTAGGCACCGCCAGTTAATAAATTGGTGTCATCGATTGTGACGCCTAACGTTGCATTGCCCGTATTACCAGAAAAACCTGCTACACGACCCAAGGACATCATAGGATCGTTGATATCTTTGAAGATATTGGCGCCGACTTGACCATTGAGGTCAATGCCTTGCGCTTGCATTTTGTTAAAGTTATCAGCCACGCCCAAAGCTAATTGGTCAAGCTCATGACCCGCGGGAATTAACGTCTGGTCACGATAATCAAACATGGCTCCTAGCTGACCACCCAGTTTACTTGGGTCAACAGTAACGCTTTGCGAACCAATACTTGAGTTAAGCTGTAACTCTTTGGGAAATGGGTTACCCGCTTGAGTCCCCATACTCATGGCAATCTCACCAGAAACCAACATTACAGAGCCACCGAGCATAATACTCTTAGCGCCATTTTCTTGCGGGATAACATTCACTTGGGCGTACTGACTTAACTCTTGAACGAGTGCATCTTGCTTATCGAGCAACTGCGCATCTTGATTCGGTGACTTCATCAGCTCTAGGTTTAAGTTGGCAAGTTCTGTACTGATCTCATTAATACGCTTGGTCATGCCGGTTATCTGGTCATTGGTTTGATCGAGCTGACCATTCAAATAAGACTGCATCTGATTCAGGCTACTGGCGACTTGCTGCGCATTCGTTAAGGTCGAGCTGCGGATGCCCAGGTCTGTGGGTAAGTCCGCCACGCTATTCATACCTGAAAACAGGTCATTTAAGCTTTGTGGCACAACGTTGCCTATCTTAGAAAATAGCTGATCGAGTTCACTCAATTTACCGTAACTGGCTTCGGCGGCACTGAGCGTTGTTTGGCCAATGCGCAACTCTCTTGCGGCATAGTCATTGTAGATACGCTTAACGTCATTAACGTAAGTTCCAGTGCCATAAAAGCTATTGCCTAAACGCTGTGATTCTAGAGTCGACTGGGTTGCCACTTGTCTGTGGTAACCCGCGGTATTGGCGTTAGCAATGTTATTACTGGTGACACCCAGTTGCGACTGGGAGGCAAGCACCCCAGTTCGCGCAATATTCAGCAGATCAACGGCCATTAGTTGACACTCCTATGAACAAACAGGGTTGTAAGGTTCATCATTTGTCTTCTCCTGGCAGAATTGATTTCAGTTCTTCACTGATCGACTGCATCACTTTAATCACTTTTTCAGCGTATCGAGGATCAGTGGCATAACCCGCATCCTGCAAAGCTCGGATGAATTGAGTAGGGGAAGCGGCCACTTTTTTCGCATCTTGATAACGATCGCCTTCTGCAATGAAGGACACAAAATCGTTGAAGCTATGCTCAAAGTCACTGTAAACACGGAAGTCGGCTTTTTGCTGCACTGCCACACCGTGTTCGAATTCTAAGGTGCTGACGTTCGCCTTATCGCCCTGCCAACGGCGATCAGCTTTAATATTGAATAGGTTATGACTTGGCGCGCCGTTATTGCCGCGAACAATTTTTTGTCCCCAGCCAGTTTCCAGTGCCGATTGCGCCAACAATACTTCTGGTTGAGTACCTAATGTTTTTGCGGCTTTTTCAGCATGTGGATATAAGGTCGCTAAAAATTCTTCTCGACTACCAAACCTGACAATCTTTTGGGTTTCCCTAAATGCTGCCGTCGGCAAAACTTGGCCGCTAATCACAGGTTCTACCACTGAAAGTGATTGTTCACTCCAGCTCGGCTTAGGCGTATCGATAGCCAGTGAACGATTAGGCGCATCAATGTCCATTGATGAATTTGCATCTTCAGCTCTATCCGGTTCAAATACAGGCCGAGCGATAGCAGCCGGCACACCATGATTTACAACTGTGGGTTCAACCACAGGAGCGGCTGAACTCTGCATAGGCACATTAAGCGCTTTATCGTCGTGGAGCATTTTCATGCCACCATCGTCACGCAATACCGATGCAGGCGTGAAATGACTTGTTTCGGGAGAGAGTTGCTGCACCATCATATCGGCAAGGCCCAATACACCTTTGTCAGATAAATCGACCGATAACTGCTGATCGCGCATCTGCTCGTAAAACTGAGTGTATTGGCTATTGAGTGGACTATCAGACTGAAAAACCGCATTGGCATCGCGCATACTTTTCATCAGCATTTGCACGAAAATACCTTCAAATTGTTGGGCGACCTTTTTCAAGGCGCCCTTCTCATCTTTCTGAGCCTGGGCGCGGAGTGAATCTAGCCCGCCCAGGTCAAGAAAATGTGATGAACTTGAAAGCTTTTCCATGATTTTCCCGACAGAAATTAGATGATGATAAGTTCACCATGCAAAGCTCCTGCCACTTTTAATGCTTCAAGTATTGCTAACACATCTGAAGGGGCTGCACCGACTAAGTTAACCGCTCTAACCAGCTCATCCAGCGTTGTGCCAGGATTAAACATAAACATACGGCGGTCACTTTCTGTCGCTGTAATCGTACTATTGCTCGTGACAGTTGTTTGACCATTGGCCAAGGCGTTTGGCTGTGAAACCTGGGTTGCCTCAGCAATCGTGACTGTCATGCCGCCATGGGTAATCGCCGCTGGGAGTAAGCGCACGTTTTGCCCAACCACTATGGTTCCAGTGCGTGAGTTAACGATCACTTTGGCAGATTCTTCTGCGGGGATAACATCGAGGTTTTCAAGCGTTGCTAAAAAAGACACCCGTTGTGATACATCACGCGGAGCACTGACCTGCACAGATGTTGCGTCTAAAGGACGCGCCATATCAGGGCCTAATAGCTCATTAATCGCATCGGCCATCCGTTGTGCAGTCGAAAAATCAGAACGACGTAAGTTAAACGTCAAATAATCGCCGGTTGAAAACGGGGTCGCCACACTGCGCTCAACAATCGCGCCATTGGGTATGCGACCAACTGTTGGGGTATTTTGGATGACCTTTGAACCATCTAAACCATCGGCACTAAAACCACTCACCACTAAGCTGCCTTGGGCTATGGCATACACATTTCCGTCAACGCCTTTCAAAAAGGTTTGCAATAAGGTGCCACCGCGTAAACTTTTGGCTTCGCCTAAGCTAGATACGGTGACGTCAAGATCTTGACCCGGTTTTATAAAGGCTGGCATATCCGCATGTACGGCAACCACAGCGACGTTTTTAATCTTTGGTTTGACGTTGTCAGGAAGATTAATGCCGAAATTTTTCAGCATAGTCATAAAGGTCTGTTCGGTATAACTGGTTTTTTCACCCGTTCCCGGCAAACCAACCACTAAGCCATAACCGATCAACTGGTTACTGCGTACGCCCTGCACATTGGCAATATCTTTAATTCGTTCAGCCTGACTAGGTAGAGAAAACACCAGCACGGCAACGGCTAACACCAGTTTATATTTCATGATACGACTCCTTAGAAGGGCCACCAGTCGCTCATAAAGAACTGGCTTAACCAGCCCACTTTTTGAGCATCTGCGAAAGTGCCAGTGCCACTGTATTGAATACGGGCATTGGCCATTCGCGTTGAATCGATAGTGTTATCGGGTTTAATGTCCTGCGAGCGAACCAGACCTGTGACGCGAATAAACTCATCACCGTTGTTAATTGAGATCCATTTTTCGCCGCGGATCACTAAGCTGCCGTTGTTCAGCACTTGCATCACGTTTGCCGAGATGCTGCCATCTAAACTATTACTCTGATCCGCATCCGATTCACGTTTAGTGTTCATGCTATCTTTGTAACGCAAATCAAGTGGCACACCGCCAACGGAGATATTACTGCCACCGGCGAAGATAGGATCTAAGCTCATGTCAGAGCCTTTTTTGATCTGATTGCCTGCACTCTTCTTAGCTTGAGTCGACTCTTTCAAAACGATAGTGATAATGTCACCAACTTTGTGAGCACGTATATCCGAATACAAGCTAGATGCTTGACTGTCTTGATAAATAGAACCAGTCGCGGCAATTTTTGTCGGCGGTGCCTCTGGGTATACCGGCGCGTAAAAGGGATCATCCGCAAGGGGTTTCTTTTGCGTCGAGCTACAAGCTGCAAGCAATAACGCGACGGCCAACACAAGATATCTAGCCATGATGTTTGCCTCTATAAATTCTGAGTCACGTAAGACAGCATCTGATCTACCGCTGAAATCACTTTGGAGTTCATCTCGTAAATGCGCTGACTTTCGATAAGGTTCACCAGTTCCTCGGTCACGTTCACGTTAGAGGTTTCTAAGGCGCCTTGACGAATAGCACCCATACCATCTAACGAAGCGGTACCTTGAATGGGCGTGCCGCTCGCACCAGTTTCCGTATATAAGTTTTGTCCCATAGGATCTAGACCCGATGGATTAATAAAATCCGTCATAGTCAACTGACCCACGACTTGGTTCTCAGCGGTACCCGGCGTTTTTACTGAAACTTCACCCTCTGCTGAAACGGTAATACTGGTCGCATTATCAGGAATAGTGATCGCGGGTTGTAGCAAATAGCCAGAACCTGGCGTCACAATCTGACCCGTATCGTCTAAGGTAAACTGACCATTTCGAGTATAAGCAGTGGTTCCATCAGGGAGCTGGATTTCAAAAAATCCAGGACCTTCAATCATGAGATCCAGTGAGTTATCCGTCGTCAGCATGTTACCCTGAGTAAACATTTTTTGAGTGGCGACGACTTTCGTACCCGCACCTATGTTTAATCCGTTGGGTAGCTTAGTGTTAGATGCACTAACACCACCCGCTTGGTTAACTGTTTGATAGAGTAAATCTTCAAATACTGCGCGGCTTTTTTTGTAGCCCACAGTGCTAGCGTTTGCTACGTTGTTTGAAATCACTGAAATATCAGTTTGCTGTGCGTCTAAGCCAGTTTTACTAATCCATAACGCCGGATGCATAATCTATCTCCTAACTAATACGCATTAATGAAGATGAAGCGCGATCATTCTCTTCCGCGGTTTTCATCATCTTGACTTGCAATTCAAACTGCCGCTGAAGATCAATCAAAGACACCATTTCATCAACAGGGTTAACGTTACTGCCCTCTACGGCACCACTTTCAACTGCGACGAAAGGGTCAGCTGGTGCTGGTTCACCTGACATTTGTCGAAATAATCCATCTTCACCACGCATCATCTGCGCATTGCCGGGATTGACTAACTTCAATCTCGCCACTTCTTCTATCACTTCAGCAGTCGCCCCTTGAGGGCGAACAGACACTATGCCATCCTGTGAAATAGACACTTTATCAATAGGTAATGGCAGCACTATCGGGCCAGCGTCCCCCATCACGGGATTGCCTCTGTCGTTATACAACATGCCCGTCGCATCGAAACTGAGACTACCTGAACGGGTATAAGCTTCACTGCCATCTTTAGCCTGAACGGCAAACCAGCCATCGCCTTTAATGGCAACATCGAGATCCCGTCCAGTGGTTTTAATCGGACCAGAGCGAAAATTAGCTGACGGAGATTCTGTCATCGCAAACACCCTTGAAGGCAACCCTTCACCGAAGGCTTGCATCGATCTGGCCTGCGCCATATCTGATTTAAAACCATCGGTATTAGCATTGGCTAAATTGTTCGCACGGAGTGCCAGCTCATTCATATTTTGCTTAGCGCCACTCATGGCGACATAAAGGAATTTGTCCACAGACTGCTCCGTCAAATTTTCTACATGACGATATCAAAGCAAGCATCGTGCCAATAAAAATTAATTTTAATTTACTGATAAAATTGAAGAATAAGGAAATGAAGTGAGTTGACAGCAGGATAAAGGCTAAGTGTTGCCACTGGCGGCAACACTTAGTTAAATAAAGTAATGATTAGCGGATTTGTAATACGGTTTGTTGCAGCGTGTTATTCACTTCAAGGGTACGAGAGTTCGCTTGGAAGTTACGCTGCGCCGAAATTAAATCAACCAGTTCAGTCGTCAAATCGATGTTCGATTGCTCTAACGCCGATGAACTGATGCTACCAAAAGTTCCACTATTTGCCTCACCCGCTAACGCTGGACCTGAGTTCAAACTAGCCTTCCACGACGTATTACCCACTTGCGTTAAACCTTGTTCGTTAGCAAAACGAACTAAAGCAACCCGTGCTAAAGGCACGGTTGAACCATTAGAATAACTCGCGGTCACTAAACCATCTTCGCCGATTTCAACGTTAGTTAAGCGACCTACAGTCGTACCATCTTGCGTCAACTCAGTTGCACCAAAAGGAGCCGCATATTGCGTTGGGGCATTAAACTTCACAGTCAAATCTTGAGTGCCATCGGCACCAGCCCCTAAAACACCCGCACCACTGACGCCCAAAGCCTCAGTCTTGACTATAGCAGGATCACTACCAGTGTAGACACCAACAGAATTAAACTTGAGTACAGAGCCTTTCCAACCACCAGCAGTTTGAGCTGTGCCCGTTGCATCAGGCGTACCATCGCCGGTGGTATCTGTTTGATAAGTACCAGCAGGACCGGCTAAATCGACTTGCTTTCCATCAACAGCATAGTAAGCCACCCAATTGTTCTCACCATTGTACGAACCATCTTTGGGCTTAACAAAATAAGTGGTCATAATATGTGGCTCACCGAGTGAGTCATAAATTGTCATTGATGTAACGTTATTGTAGGTTTTTGCATCTAGAGGATCAAATGCCGCGGGGTCGAGTGCACTTTCCTTAGCATTTAAGTTCATTTGTAAAGTAACATTCTCCGTCTTTACAGGGCTACCCGCAGTGTCTGGTATTTGTACCGGCTTAGCCGTCGTTAAACTCACTGATGTTGAGTTCCCATCTTTATCCACTGGGAAAGTTTGCAAATAATTACCAGCAGAATCAACCATGTAATTATTTTTATCGACCTTAAATGCTCCAGCACGGGTAAACGAGTGGTCTAATGTACCCAGTTCAGAGGCTGTAACGAAAAAGCCACCACCTTTAATCGCCATATCAAGGGAGTTATTCGTCAACTGTAAGCTACCTTGATGGAATTGTTGTGCCACTTGACTCGTAGCAACACCACCACCGACAGCAGTTTTAGCATTCGAAAAAATAGAATTAGCGTAAACATCCGCAAATTCAGCACGGGACTCTTTAAAGCCTATGGTGTTCGCATTAGCAATGTTATTCGCCGTAGTGTTTAAATCTTTCTGCGCGGCAGAAATGCCACTCAATGCAATGTTAAACGACATAATTCACCTCTACACTTGACTCAATTCATTTATGAGCGACTTACGCCCAATTCGGATACTGCAAAAATTCTTTTAGGCAAACTTAGGTTTCAGACACAGCTAACACATCGGTTAACTTGATGCCCATACCGCCTCTCAAGTTAAGAATCGCGCCAGTACTGGCCGTACCGAGAGAAACGCTGGTCACATGAGCATAGGTCGAGACTGGCAATTCTTGGGATTTACCATCCACTAAACCACTCGCCTTGATCGTATAGTTACCTGCGGTTACAGGTTTTCCATCTTTATCGAGGCCATCCCAGTTAACATCGACATTGCCCCCCTTACTGCCATCAACTTTAAAGGTGGTCACAACTTGGCCTTTCTCATCCTCAACACGTACAGTAACTTCAGGAATTTTAGCTGGCGTGCTAATCACACCTTTTATTGTTGGGCTTTCAGCTGAAATGTTACCTGTATCAGTTGGGATCAATACCTTGCGACCAACAAGTCCTGATGCCTGTAATGCTTGGCTTGATGTCATAACACCGTTTAAATTAACGATTTCCTTATTCAACTTAGTAATACCATCAACCGTCGAGAATGATGCCATCTGCGCAATCATTTGGTCGTTGTCGACGGGCTTAAAGGGATCTTGCATCGATAACTGTTGGCTTAATAACGAGAAAAAGTCATCTTGAGTTAACTGCTGGCTTTTTGCTTCCGGTACTATTGAATCTTTTGGCAAACGTATGCCATCAAGAAACGGATTACCCGTTGAGCTGGTTGATGAATTCGTCGTAACGGCATTTGGCTGACTCTTATTTTGAGCCGTCTGCGCCGACGCTTGGTTAATTTGATTAATGAGGCTCACAGCTTACCTCCTAAGTAACACATGTTATTTACCCATCCCAAGTGTTTGTTGCAGCATAGACTTAGCTGCTTCAGCGACTTGAACATTCATTTGATATGAGCGCGAAGCAGAAATCATATCTGCCATTTCTTCCATGACATTAACATTCGGTTTATAAATAAAGCCGTCCGCATCCGCCATTGGATGATCGGGCGAATATTCTTTTAGTAGTGGTCGATCACTTTCAACAATACCTTTTACCGCAACACCTTGAGAGGCTTGTTGCTGGCTTTGAGCTTTAGCCATTTCAGCTTCAAAAATAGGATGACGGGAACGATAGGTCTTATCTACGCTACTCGAGACGGAATCAGCGTTAGCTATGTTACTCGCCGTGGTGTTCAACCTGACCGATTGAGCCGACATTCCCGAGCCAGCAACATCAAATATGCTAAATAAACTCATGATTAATCCCCTCTCAGCGCTTTCTTCATGCCACTAAACTTACTGTCTAAAAAGCCTAATGACATTTGATATTCAAGGGCATTTTGCATGAATGCCGATTGTTCCTGTTGGATATCAACGGTATTGCCATCACCGGTATCGGGTTGATTTGGCACACGGAACTTAACAAATTGACCTGTCAACTCAGCAAGACCAAAATGCTTGTCTGACTCTTGCATTTCAAGACTATTACGCTGCTGTTGTTGGCCACGGGCGGCCTGCATTGCCGCAGAAAAATCAACATCACGGGCTTTATAATGTGGCGTATCGGCGTTAGCGATATTGCTCGAAATGACTTCAGCTCGCTGCGCTCTAATACCGAGAGTGTACTGATGCACACCCAGTGCATTATCAAAATTGATCGCCATAAAATTGCCTCCTCGTGTTACTCACGGAAATAAAGCAATTCATGTGCCAACATAGGGGAATAATGAGAATAACAATAGAGATGAGCAAGTGATGGATAAAAAATTACCGACAAATGTCGGTAATTTTCTTTAAAGCAGCAGACTTAAGTCTTTTTCTGGTAATAAATCCCTGGATTACAACGGACCATGTCAAACTCATCCGTTAAACCAGCTATAGATTCAGAAGCACCAAGAAATAAGATCCCTTTGGGATTAAGAGCGGCAGCGAATTGCCGCAAAATTTTTGCCTTTGCCTCAGACGCAAAATAAATCAGCACATTGCGGCAAAAAATAATGTCGAACTTACCAAGTAAGCTATAACTTTCAAGCAGATTATGTGCCCTAAAGTTCACCAAACGCTTAACATTATCCTTTAACTTCATATTGCCTGAAGGCAAAGCATCAAAAAACTGACGCTTTCGCTCCTCGGATAAACCGCGCGCTAATGCCAAGCTATCGTACTCAGCATTTTTGCAACGTTCCAACATGGAAGGCGATAAATCCGTGGCTTGAATTGACGCACTACCCGCGAGCGCACCAGGCTTCTTCTGTTGATACTCAAGAATCGTCATCGCCAATGAATAGGGTTCTTGCCCAGATGAACACGCGGCTGACCAAATCTTAAGTGGACGACCTAAACGACTGTACTCAGGTAACAAAACGTTATGCAATAACTCAAATGGATAACGATCACGAAACCAAAGGGTTTCATTGGTCGTCATAGCATCGATCACTTCAGCCCGAAGCGCACGTTCCGTTGGCTTCATCGAATGCTTAACCACATCGGATAAGGATGGCAGGTTATATTTGCCCATCAGAGGAGCTAGACGACTGCGCACCAGATATTGCTTATTTTCACCCAGTACGATGCCGCTGTGTTGCTCTAAGAACAACCTAAATTGATTATATTCAGCTTCAGCGAGTGATTTATTTGGCACATTCACATCCTAAATCCTATAGCAAGCACCAAAATCAGTGCGAAACCATCATGTTATAAAGTCGAGATTATAGCGTAAAGCGTATCTAGGTACTAACTACTGCACTTACAAACTTAAGTGTTTATTCACGGCAGCAGCCAGTTCGTCGGGATTAAACTTAGCGATAAAGTCATTGGCCCCCACTTTTTGAACCATTGCCTGATTGAATACACCACTTAACGACGTATGCAGTACCACTTTAATATGCTTGAGCTTAGGATCGTCTCGGATCTCAGCGGTCAAGGTGTAGCCATCCATTTCAGGCATCTCAATGTCTGAGATAATGAGAGGGATTTCATCGGCAACATTGTCCATTTCTTTGGCGATTTCTTTAAGCTTATCTAATGCTTCTCGACCATCTTTTGCGGTATCAATTTGTAAGTTCAATGACTCGAGTGAACGAATAATTTGCTTACGCGCCACGGCAGAATCATCGATAACCATAATATGGTAATGCTGGGTTCTGTCGAGGGTCAGTTTTTCATTGGCTTCTTCACTGATAGCGGTTTTAACCGGTGAAATCTCATCTAAGATTTTTTCTACGTCGAGAATTTCAACCAATTCACCTTCAATTTCAGTTACAGCCGTCAGATAAGAATAACGACCGGCACCTTGCGGCGGAGGCATAATCGCTTCCCAATTCATGTTGATAATCCGCTCAACAGAACTGACCAAGAAACCTTGAACGCTACGGTTATATTCAGAAATAATGATGAAACAGTTTTCAGTACTCGCTAAAGGTCTACCACCTGTTGCCGCACTCAGATCAATAACTGAAATAGTCGTACCGCGAATATGCGCGACACCTTTAACATAAGGATTAAGTTTAGGCAAAGTAGTCAGTGGCGGGCACTGCAGTACTTCTTTCACCTTAAACACGTTAATCCCAAACCGTTGACGTCCGTTTAATTTAAAAAGCAGCAATTCTAAACGGTTTTGACCAACGAGCTGGGTTCGTTTGTTGACTGAATCAAGAATACTCGACATAACTCTGCCTTGTTGTTCTGTTTATGTACGGCCCTATGACTCGTTTGAGTATAGGCATATTAATTGCTTACGTCTTATCTATCGATAAACATAGTCGAAACTGAGTCAATCTTCTGACAGTGATGCAAAATATTATTACAGTAGTCAGCTTCGAACTTGATAAAAGTATAGGTGCATTCTGGCGTTACAAGCTAGTCTCTTCATTATGAAAGTAAATTTAGTCTGTTTTTTTAGTGTTTTCGCCCTCTTCATGCCCGCTTTTGCGAGTGCAGAGCCTATTGTTCCCACCGTATCGGCCATCTCAGAATTAGCTAAAGCGCTTATTTCAGAAAAGATATCCGTGCCCGTTAATGCCAAAGTCGATATTTCGCCGCAAATAGTTGACGCAAGAATGCTGCCGTCACAATGCTCGTCGCCGATTAAGGTTGAATTGGCTAGTGACAGGGAAATTAGCCGTAATAACACCCTAAAAGTCAGCTGCGATACGCAAGATCTCGCTTACCCTTGGCAAATTTATATCTCGGTTAGAGTGGATATTTTATTCCCCGTTGTTGTCACAACTGAAACCTTAGCACCTGGCGAACTCATCTCCCCTAGCCAAGTTGAAATCCGTTACATTGAGCAAAATAGTTTACGAGGCGCTGAGTTTGATGACCCAAGTAAATTAGCAGGTGTACGAGTAAAACGACGCGTCTCGAAGGATTATCCTATATTGAGCAATAACTTATGCTTCGTTTGTAAAAATGATTCGGTATCTATTTATGTTCGTTCTAACTCATTCGAACTTAAAACTGCGGGCGAAGCCCTACAAGATGGCAATAAAGGCGATCGGATCAGAGTCAAAAATAGCAGTTCAAACAAAGAACTAGATGCTATAGTCACGGGCATTGGCGAAGTTGAAGTAAGAATGTAAAATAATCTAAAGCTTTTTTATAAGCTGCCGATACCCCAGTTAAGAAATCCCGTACACACGACGCTGGAGCCGAAAATGGCAATTGATATTAGCAAACTCAACACTGCAACGACCACACAAGTTCGTTCAGGTGCAACTAAAACTAGCAGCGATCAATCTGCTCAAGTTGCCACAAAATCGACAACACCACAAAGAAGCGACTCAGTGGTGATTACAGCGCAAGCGCAACAACTTCAAGGAGCTCAGACTAAAATGGCGAGCCTTCCTGAAGTTGATCAAAAGAAAGTGGCCGAAATTAAACAGGCTATCGCCGAAGGCCGCTATAAAATTGACCCTGAAAAGTTGGCTGCCAATATTGCAAGTTTTGAAGCCGAACTTAATGACTTGAATAAAGAGTAACTATGACTGAAATAGCTAAACTGGTAGATCTACAACACGCCCATTTGGCTGTTCTTAAGCAAATCATACTCAAGGAAAAAGGCGCTTTGGTTGACCAAAACGCCGATTTACTGCTTTCTCTTGCTAACGAAAAATCACAATGTCTGAAAGAACTCAAGACTAATGACGATATTCTGGCAAACCACACTGATAAGTCTCAACTCACTCAGCAAACCGAACTCGTGCATAAAATGGCCGTTGTCAAAGACGCATTAACTGAATGCAAAGAACTGAACGATCAAAATGCCAGTTTAATTGAGATGAATTTAGCCAGTCTCAATCGCTTCGCTCAAGCTTTACAAGCCAGTAGAAACGCCTCCAGCCTTACGTATAACGATAAAGGCAAGACCTCAACTATCTCAAGTTTAGGCAATGATTTAAAGGCCTAACAGGCGCATCAATTCCTACTCTGTATTTCCCGCTTCTAAGCTCTGCTCTGATTAAAGATTAGACTTTGATACTTGTGCAGAAAAAGAAAAGCCGCATAACTACTCGCATAGTACGCGGCTCAATAGAGTCATGTAGAAATGACTAGAAATACGTGACTTCTTTCACTCGTTGTGGACGACTCTGTTGTTGATACAGCGCCCATACCTGTGAAAAATCCAGTTCTAACTCAGTGACATAATGATCGCCAGCCGGATAACTCTTAACGACCCGCGCCCCACGGATCACACCAGAAACCGACGCTTTAACATTATCGTCCGTCAACATCCAATCACTGACACTGCTGTTTGCCGTTATTTTCTGCCCATAAACTTGTTCTACTAATTCACGATAGGCCACAATTTTTGATGCTTGCATGGCCATCAACACTCTTTGTGATTGCTCTTTAGCCGGTTGAGTCGCTAAGGGCGCATATCCTATGGCCGTTAACTTAGGAAAACTCGGCGGCGGCACATCCTCCCATTGCACATATCTATCTTTAGCAGCGCAGCCAGTTAGCATTAGCGCCGCAATAACTAAAAGGTAGCGTTTCATTTTCCATCTCCTAAAACACGCACTTCATTCATGCCTGGACTCGCCTGACGATATAAGATGCCATTTTGTGACACAATTTGCTCCGAAGGCTGCATGTAGTTTGCCAACTCTTTTTGAGTCACAAAAGTTTGAGAGGCCGATACCACACGATTGTTACTTATGTTCACAATCCGAGTATTGATCGCCATACCATTGGTAACTGGGCTCATAGTCGAAACGACAAGATGCTCAACGGGAAGATTTTTCGACAATTGTTGCCAATCTCGCGTCAAAATAAAATCCCCATTAGCCGTCACTCTCAAGCCATCTGCTAAATTTAAATCAACCACATTAAACTGAAAGCTATGGAGCGACGTCATTAATCCTTGCTGTAACTGCTGCGCCAACGCATTTGTGCCATTCATGTCACCCACTAATACTGGGGTGGCGACGACAATTGGTTGATCAGAACGCAGAGCATCATTTTGCTTAACGAGCTCTGTCACAATTCGCTGTGCTAAATGGTTGATCACTGCCGTTGGCGGCAACCCATTGCCATCCACTAAACTCGGTTTGGGCGGCGTAACCGGTTTAGCTACACATCCACCTAACATTATCAATGTTAAGGGAATAATCACACGCTTTAGCATTGGATTTACCTCATCTGTGGGTGTACTGGCAATTAAATCACTCACACTCTATGCGTTTCATTTTTGTGAGTAACAAAAGCCAGCAATCTTCGGACCAAAATTGCTCCAGCCCGACAATATTATGCTCATACGCTGTATATCGACTGCGCCAATGGAAACTTTATCAAAAGTTCTCATACTCAGGCATGAAATTTGCTTTGTCGGTATATTAGATTAAGTGTCAGGAAACTGGCTCGATTAGCAAGCTCGCCAATAGCTTAGCGATAAGGATTGTATTGATGCATATACCACGTTCAGCTTCGCTCATCATTTTGAGCCTTGCACTGCTGTCTTTGCCTACTCGGGCCGAATGGATAGAAGCCAGTGGTGAAGCGACTATTATCAATGGTAATACGGCTCAAGCAAGGGAAGAAGCGATTAATCAAGCCGTTAGCTACGCGACATTAAGCACAGGCATTCAAATCTCCAGTGAACAACAAACCTCTAACGGAAACCTTACACAGAATAACTTCGCGATAAATCGCAACGCCCAAGCCATCAGCATCCAACTCGTTAGCGAACGAATCCAGGGAAACAAAATTTATGTGTCCCTACGACTCGATCTAAATGATGATCCTACGCAGCAGTGTCCAAATGGACAATTAAAGGCTGCGATTCTAATCCCTCAAGCACAAATTAAAGATCGTACTCAGCTCAGATACGGACAGCTTTCAGGCTTTGAAGAAGTTATTTCCGAAAAACTAGGCAGTGTTATAGAAGATTACTCTTCCACAGGTTTTAGCCACACTCACGCTAAAGAGCTGCTCGACATTAAACAAGATCTAGTGGATATTCGCGGTTATCGACTCCCAAGCTGGCTCAGTGAAATTACCGACAGCCAATATATTCTTCAACCGCAGATCATTGATATATCGATAGAGCCTGTACAACCCACCTTCTTAGGATTTTGGGATGAAGCTCCACTCAGGCAATTCCAGTTCAAACTTAGCCTTTATCATGGGATCAGTGGCGAAGAAGTCTGGAGTAAAAGCTACAGCACATCAGCGCCATGGGAATTTGAAGAACAAGCCATTATTGCCCCGAATACGGACAGATTCTGGCGATCATCCTATGGCAAAAATATTACTAAATTAATGCAACAGGCTACCCACGATTTGGACAGTACTCTCAATTGCAGACCCTTACTCGGCCAAGTCGTGAGCCGCCAAGCGGACAGGCTCATTTTAAATCTCGGCCGTAAACATGGCATTCGTGTCGGGGATAAATTCCAAGTCGTATTACAGCAAAACCTACCCGATCGACTCAATGAAATGCGCGCCGTCGCAACCAAAAGTAGAGCCACGGTAAAAATCGAACAAGTGAGTGAAGAAAGCTCTACAGCAGTACTTTTAGACCAAAATGCGGCCTACAATGTGCAGATAAACGACATAGCGCTTAAGATTTAAGCAACTAAATCATAAGCCTTTTAATCAGAGATAAAACCAGTATAATCACTGTCGTCTCTCTATAGCTCAACAGGATAGAGCAGCCGCCTCCTAAGCGGCCGATCGGGGTTCGAGTCCCTGTGGAGAGACCAGATAGTGACCTTGGTGATATCAAACTCCCAGAAATCTTCCGGAGAAACGGAATGACCGAGCTATTTGCGTCTAATCTCAATATTATCATCAAGCGTTGGCCTATCGTAGCAGCTGCGGTCAAAAGCCAAACTATCAATGAATTAGATGCCCACCTTGTCAACGGTCGCAATCAAACTATCAGTGTCAATGGCATTCAACTCAGCAGCCGTCATGACCGCCTTGCCGAAGCCCAGCTCTTTATCAGCACATTACCTGCAGATGCAACTCACGTAACCGTCTACGGTGTCGGTATGGGAGATGTACCAAGTTTACTTATCGATAATCCACAGTATCTTTCAATTGATGTTTGCATTTTAAATCTCAGCGTTTTTGCCCTCCTCATCAGTTACACAGATCAAAGCGAATGGTTAAAGCATCCAAACATTAATTTAACGGCGCTTCCAAGCGCAAAGTTAAATTTTCCTAATATTGCAATTACGCCAGATCTCACTCTTGTCAGTGATGAAAATGCCACTCTCAGAGACTTATTAGTCATGGAGCTCAATCGTGAGTTCTCTAATCAACGACATCAGTCTGATGATCCTACAATATTAAAACGCTTCGAGGATAACCAACTTTATATTACTCATGATCCTGATGCCGCGAGCTTAATAAATAGTCATAGTAGCTATAAAGCTATCGTGATCGGCTCGGGTCCTTCTTTAGAAGAGCATTATGATTATCTGCAACAAATTAGTTCAAGTTCCCATAGGCCACTCATCATAGCGGCCGATACTGCATTACGTGGTTTACTTCACAATAATATAAAACCAGATATTGTGATCTGCATTGACGGATTGATAGGTGAATACCATTTACCGCTAGCCTCGACTCATGACATCAATCTTGTTTATTTTCCCCGAGTTGATCCAGTGGTACTTAATGCTTGGTTAGGCCAAAGATTTATTGCCTATGGAGGCAGTCAAATATACGACAAGCTCGCTTCTCGATATCCCAAACTAAGACTGTTCACGAGTGGAAGCGTCATTCATCCGGCAATTGATTTAGCGATCAAATTAAAGGCAAAAGAAATTACCCTATTAGGGTGTGATTTTTGTTATTGCAATAACAAGAGTCATGCGTTCTGGAATGATCACAAATTTGGTCAAAACGATATAAAAGAACAAATATGGGTTAATGCGGTTATTCAGAAAGTGAAGGAAGCTAAACACTGGTTGATCAATGGCAAAGGCCAGCGGATAGCGACGGATCTAAACTTAAGAGCATATCTCAGACACTTGGAACGCTACATCGCTAAGCATCCAGAAGTAAAGTTTTACCAAGCGAGTTTATCAGGCGCTAAAATTCGCGGTTCTCAGTATAAGGACCTCATATTATGAGCTTAAGTCTACAAGATTCACTGCGGCAAACGGCAGGTTTATTTAGACTCGGTCAAGAAGCAAAGGCTTCAGTAGAGTTACGGTTATGTCTTGATAAAATAGAAAAAAACTGCCCAGAACTTGTCCTTAATTCGACTTTTCAGCAAATATTGCCTTCTATGCTTCAGGCACAAGAGCAACACGATTGGTTAAGCCTTGCCGATTATTTAGAGTATGAACTAATAGAACTAGTCTGATAAAACAAGAGTACCAGGGCATCAAGCTTCCCAGAGACTTGCCGTTAATAGACTATACCGAGCCATTTGCGAGTAACTATGACTACACATTCACCTATTTTTATCGCTGAAGTCTCCAGCAACCATCATAGAGACTTACAGCGTTGTATTGAGTTTATCAAAACTGCTGCAGACATTGGTTGCGATGCCGTAAAGTTTCAGCTTTTCCAAATAGAGCAACTTTTCGCTCCCGAGATTCTGGCGAAAAGTGAAACGCATCGAAAGCGCAAAGATTGGGAGCTCCCAGTCAGTTTTTTGCCTGAATTAAAACAAAGTTGTGATGAATATGGCATTCAGTTTTCATGCACACCATTCTACTTAGATGCAGTTGCAGAACTGGCTCCATATGTCGATTTTTATAAAATTGCCTCCTACGAATTGTTATGGACGGATCTACTGGTAGCCTGTGCAAAAACGGGATTACCTGTCGTTCTTTCAACTGGCATGGCTACTTTAGAAGAGATAGATCAAGCGGTACTCACGCTAAAAGAAAATGGTGCAAAAGACATCACCTTGCTCCATTGCGTATCGGCATACCCAACTCCTGAGAATGAATGCAATCTTGCGGTATTAGAAAGCTTTAGAAATCGCTATAAAGTTAACGTTGGCTGGTCTGATCATACTGTTTCTAGTGCGGTACTTAACCGAGCTGTACACAAATGGCGAGCCGATGTCATAGAGTTTCATTTAGATTTAGATGAAAAAGGCGATGAATATGCTTCAGGACATTGTTGGCTGCCACAACAGATTGCACCCGTAATCCAAGGTATAAAATTAGCCAATGTGATTGATGGCAACCCAGAAAAACAATTTGTTGCTAGTGAAGCCTCAGATAGAGAATGGCGAGCGGATCCCCTTGATGGATTACGTCCATTGCGGCATCAAAGAGAGAAATTTGGAGTATCAGAATAATGAGTTTGTCCCCCATCACAGTGGCAGCAGATGCTGTTATCGAATTTTTGGCACATCAGGGTATTTATGCACTCCATAACTATCCAGGAGGAACAATCGCTCCCCTCCTAGATGCATGCAAACGATTTGGTATTGCCGTTTATACTTCTCGTAATGAACAAGGAGCGGGTTACGCAGCTTTAGCTCAGGGGAAATTAACGCAGTTACCCGGTATTGTTGCAGTGACATCGGGGCCTGGCGTAACGAATGTGCTAACGCCTGTCGCTGATGCCTATTTTGATGGCATACCTATGCTGGTGTTCACAGGACAAGTAGGTACGGGAGATCTCACCGGAAGTAAGTCTGTTCGTCAATCAGGATTCCAAGAGGTCGATACCCCAGCCCTAATGAAGCCGATCACTAAAGCACAGTTTCAACCCCAAAATATTGTGGAATTATACGAAATCCTTCCACAGGCATGGGCTCTCGCTTTAGAAGGCAGAAAAGGCCCCGTTTCCATTGATTTACCAATGGATGTGCAACGCACCGCAGTTACAGAGCCAATTAAGCTGATTACAGCTGCATTAGCGAAAACCAATACAGCAGAACTTGATGTATTTATTGATACCCTAATTGAAGCAATAAATACTTCGCAAAGGCCAGTCATTATTTGCGGTAATGGCATGACGACTCCTGCATTAGTAGAAGCATTGCATAAACTGAGAATCCATTGGCCAGCGGCTGTCAGTCATAGTCTTTTGGGTATCGGAGTTCTACCCACTGATGATAATGGCTGTTTAGGCTTTCATGGTCATACCGGTAGCCAGATTGCAGGCAAAGCCATTGCAGAATCCGATTTATTACTGGTTTTAGGATCTCGATTGGATGTCCGCCAAACGGGTACGCTTAAAGCGGATTTTGCAGCGAATGCAAAAATTTTCAGAGTTGATATTGATGAAGGTGAATTAGCCCACAGCCGGATAGCACACCATGCAGCGGTTCATTCTGGACTTACTGAGTTTTTCGATACTTTATTAAAGAATCAACACAAATTATCAGTTCCAGAACTTTCTGAATGGAATAACACTATCACGCAGTGGAAAGCGCAATTAGCTTGGCCATATCCAGAATATCCAGGTATTGCACCAGATAAACTACTCAAAAAACTCAGTGACAATTTACCCGAAAGTACTTTAGTCACTACTGGAGTAGGTGCACACCAACACTGGGTTGCTAGGCACTTCAGATTTGCACTACCGCAGCGCAAGCTTTTGACTTCTGCAGGACATGGCACTATGGGGTATGACCTCCCTACTGCTATCGGTGCAGCTATTCACGCTCCTGAGTCTACAATTCTCTGCATTGCTGGGGATGGTTCGTTTCAGATGAATATCCAAGAGCTAGACGTCATCAGTGAATTAGGACTTAATATTAAAATTCTTGTTGTCGATAACCATAGATTAGGACTTGTTTCCCAGTTTCAACTGATGAATTGGGAAACAGATACCGCATGCGGCAATAAACATTCGCCCAATTTTGCTCTCATAGCACAAGGTTACGGTATTCAAGCTATCCATTGTTCCGAAGAAGCTGAACTTGAACAAGCGCTCACCGCATTCATCGAAGCCAAAGCGGCTGTTTTACTCCATGTAGAGATAAATCCTCAACACGATATTTTACCTATGCTACTTGGTGGACAAGCAACAGATAAGATGTGGCCATATTTTGATGCCCAAGGCAAGCCAAGGGGTAAGAACCATGACTAAGCTAGTGCTCATAACAGGTGGGAGTCGTGGTATCGGTGCTGAATTAGCGCGTAGTTTTGCCGCCAATGATTATTTAGTCGCAATGACCTATTGCCATAATGCAAATGCAGCAACTGAATTAGCAGAGGAGCTAGGTCCAAATGTGTATGCATTTTATCTAGATCAGTCTATTCCTGACAGTATAAGTACCTGTGTTAACGCAATTGAACATCATTTTTCGCGTACTATTGATATTCTTATAAATAATGGGGCTATTGCGCAGGAAAAGCCTTACTTAGAAATCACTGCTAACGATTTTGAAGTGATACTCAATACTAATTTACGTGGACCATTTCTACTAACTCAAGCCTGTATTCCAGCAATGCAAGCAAATACATGGGGAAAGATCATCAACATTAGTTCTATTGGTGGACAGTGGGGAGGATTTAACCAAGTTCATTATGCTGCGGCAAAAGCCGGTTTACTCAACTTAACTAAGTCTATTGCTAAAATATATTCAGCCGATGGCATAAATTGTAATGCTATATCAATAGGCCTAGTTGAAACAGAAATGACACGTAATGAGTTAGCATCTGAACTGGGTAAACAAAAAGTGGCAGCAATTCCGGCCAAACGACTGGGCCATACTCGCGATATAAACGCCATCGCATTATTTCTTGCTTCCGATGACAGCAATTATCTTTGCGGGCAAACGCTCAACGCTAATGGCGGCATGTACTTTAGCTAGTTGTGATAAAGGCAGAGTGGTAATCAGCAATTGTTGATCAAAGTTAAAAATATTAAACTGTCCCAAAGTGTATAAATACCGAGTAACAATAATGTCAAATGACCACAAGCACTTACTTATTATCGGCGCAGGAATCGAAGCCTGTGAAGGAATTAAAATCGCTAAAGCGATGGGACTAAAACTCATCATTGTCGACGGAAATGCTGAGGCACCAGGCTTAAGTATGGCCGATTGGCCAATTATTGAGAGTACCTATCACGGCCAAGGTATTCTTAAGAAAATCCAAGCCCTTATTACATCTGGAATAGCAGTTCATGGCATTATCGCCATGTGTGCAGATGTGCCTCTGAGTGTCGCAACAGTGAGCAATGCGCTAGGTCTTCCAGGATTATCACTTGAAAGCGCATTTTTAGTATCAGACAAACTTGCGATGAAAATCAAACTCCAGTCTGAAGGGATTCCTATACCCTGCTTTGCTGATGTATCAGATAAAACAAACTTACTAGAACAAGCCAACACAATTGGCTTCCCACTTATTATAAAACCTGTTGATAGCCGTGGCGCTCGTGGAGTTCAACTAATTGATTCAGCCAAAGACCTCGACAGAGCTTGGGAGCTTGCAGCCAAAGAATCCCCCACATCAAGGGTCATGCTAGAAGAATATCTTGAGGGCCAACAGTTCAGCACAGAAACATTAGTTGATAGAGGACAATGCTACACACTGGGATTTGCCGATCGCAACTACGAATGGCTATCGCGCTCTAAGCCTTTCATTATTGAAAATGGTGGAGATAGCCCTACAAGCGTGAGTTCTGAGGTCAAAGCGGAAGTCATAACCATTGTTGAGCAAGCTGCCGCTGCGCTTGGCATCAATCAAGGTGTTGCCAAAGGCGACATGGTCTACACTGCACAAGGAGCTAAGGTTATCGAGATTGCTGGGCGACTCTCTGGAGGATTCTTTTCCACAACTCAAATACCCTTAGCCACAGGGATCAATTTTATCGAGAAAGCCATCAAACTAGCTTTAGGGGAACCACTGACAAGGGAGGAAGTCACAGTTAAATATCAGCGTGCTGTTGCTATTCGCTACCTTGATCTTGCACCGGGTAAGGTTTCCCAGATTCTGGGAGAGGTGGAGGCAAGCTGCGCTACAGGCGTAGAGATGCTAAAAATTTTTATCAAGGAAGGGAGTGTTATTTATCCGCTAACCAATCATACACAAAGATCGGGGTTTGCCATTGCCAGTGCAGACAATAAACTAGCGGCGATAGCTAAGGCACAAGCAGCGCTTTTGAATATCAGAATCATTTATGATTAAAAAAACCAGACTCCAGGTAATAGCGGCGTTGTTGAACAAATCAGTGAACTAATTAGCGTTGCCGTGATCAGATCTCCTGACTCACCTTCAGGACGGCAACATGGGCAAATCAATACGTAAAATCGTTAATTGGAAGCAATACAACCAAGTGTAGTGGCACACTACACTTAGCCATAGATGCAAGCACTCACGAAGTCGTTACAGCTGAAGTCAGTGTTGTGTCAGTAGGCGATAATGAAGTACTGCCGACTTTACTCAATCCTTTACGGCGAAAGATAACGCAGGTATCGGCAGATGGGGCTTATGATACAAAGGGTTGTTATCAATTACTGCGACGTAAAGGCAGCAAAGCTACCATCCCACCACGCTCAAATGCGGGGTTATGGGAAAAGGGGCATCCACGCAATGAAGCGGTAGAAGCACTGAAAGCGGGTCAGCTGAAACAATGGAAAATCGATAACGGCTATCACCAGCGCTCTCTAGCAGAGACCGCCATGGGCCGATATAAACCGTTGAATAGTCCAATGCTGAGTTTACGTGATTACAATGGGCAAGTTACAGAGACATTGGCCGGTGTGAAGGCGATGAACAAAGTCATTAGACTGGTCGCCAGCAAGTTGCTTAATCGGCCAAAAGCCTTGAAATGATTACGTTCTATGAAATGATTTAATCAACAACGCCATGGACAAGAGGTTCCTAACCGTAGAGATATCTTAAGGCCCTACTCCAAAAACTTTGCTTTACGGCTAGTAAGTGATGGATTAATCGAATTAACTAAGAACATAAATTAACTATAGGCCTAATAAAAACTCAAATTTAAGCAGCCAGATGTGGTATTTAACCAATTAACTGCTTAATTCGCTAATATATTACCTAGGGATTGAACTCTAGACTAATTTGATTACACCAACATAATATCTTCAAAAATAATTTATTTAAAATAAATAACTTTAATATTTTATTAAAGTGGCTTAATACATACTAGAAAAGTGTTCGTTCCATACGGATCAGCGTCATCATGAATAGTTCCAGCTTTAATCCCAATCACTTTAACAACAAAAAAGTATTGCCCTACTAACTTCAACAAATAATCTAAGCTATATTCTACTATATGACAGGAGTTTACAGGAATATGACCAAAACTGTTTTGTGGGGTACTTAGAACCAACATCCCACCTGGCTTTATTATCCGTTGCAACTCTTTCAGACAAGCATTTTCTTGTACATGTTCTAAAGTCTCGAAACAGGTTACAGCATCATAACAAGCATCATCGAAAGACATACCTGTGATATCTTCGACAAAATATGCTATATTTTCTTTAGTCGAATAAGCCTTGGCATTAGCTATACTTTCTGGTTCTAAATCAGCTCCATGAACTTCAGCTAAAAATGAAGACATCATCCTGACACCATATCCATCACCACAAGCAACATCCAATACTTTCATATTGTGATTTAAATATTTAAGAGCGAGCTGATAGTGATAACTAGGTGTATCAGCAAATGATATACGCTTATTACTTACTTCCAAACGCGGAGTTTCATATATCTCTTGTGTCAACTGTCTACACTCTTTTAAATATTCATCCGTATATTGAGGTAACGAGTGCAAATACTCAAACTGATAATCATAGCGATTGAGTTCAAAATAACATTTTGGATGAACGTGGAACTTTGCCAACTCAGGTTTATTAAGGATTTTAATCAATTCCCTAAGCGCGCCTACTCGAAAGACTTCAGAGCTAAAATGAACGGGAAAATCGGCAGGTAGCTTAATACAATCAAGGTTTTTTTTCTGTGCAAGATTAACCATCTGCTTGCTTAGATTAGTATCAAAGCAGAAATGAATACCATCAACTCGGACAATGTAATCATCGTCCTGCAACTCAGTTGATGCCGCAACCATACGACTAAGAGGACTTTCATCAAATCCGAAAAATGCTTGCAATCGGTTATCGGCAATGTCATCAACAATCCCTTTTAGATCGCCGTAGCGGTCAAACTCAGGGGCAACTAAACAAATCTGAGCCTCTGGAAATGCACTCAATGCACGCTTAACAGTCCTTACAACGGCAATTTCACCGTCAACCAATCCCATACAAATATCTCTACCTCCAGCCCAAGAGAGAGAACTAGCCTGAATCAATACTTTGATATTACTCATATCTACCCCTACATGGCGTATTATTTATAATTTTTTAGCAAAAAGGACAACTTCTCGCCCTATTCCAACACTGGCAAGCGCACGATAAAACTCTCTTTTGACCTGATTATTACCAGCTTTCGACAACTGGGTGTCAAATCTCATACGCTTTTTATGACAAGCACGCCCTAGTTCTGGTGACCCAACATAATTGTCACCCATTAACAAAAACATATCTATTGGAAAGGTTGTTTCTTTCATGACAACATCAAAGCCGACAGAAGCAAGCAAATTACCTAAGGTTTCAAAATTGAAATAATTAAGGTGATGCGGAGGAGCAACCCACCAAGGGCGATAACCTTCATAAGATCTAAGCGTTTCCTGAAATGGGTTATAGTCATTAGGAACTACAACGCACAAGATACCGCCAGGTACTAGGGCTTCTCTGCATAGTGATAACATTTCTCTAGGATTTGGGATGTGCTCAAGAACTGCGTTGGCGTGAATTGCATCAAATTTTCCAAGAGTATTCGCGGTTTCTTGATTAAAAAAATTCTCTACAACTTCTACTCCTAAACCTCTTGCATGCTCGCACGCCTGCGAGGACGGCTCTATCCCCAATGCAGTCCATCCATGCCGTCGACCATAATTAACAAAATGCCCAGGGCCAGAACCCACATCTAGAATCCGTCTCGATGTTTCCGGCAAGAAATGTTCTAATGTCTCATAACGATCTGAATAAACCATGTTCCACCACGCTTTATCATCTTCTGTTTCTTGAAAAAATAAAGGTTTATCTAAAGTGTAGTATTCATGCCGATAGATTTTTTCCAGTTCATCTTCGGTAGGAAGAGGGTGTACATGTTTGAAACCACAACTTTGGCATTCAATCACTTGAAAACCATCGATATCATCGACGAGATGTCCGATGTGTTGCTCAGAAGTCTTTTGATGCATCTCTATTCCTCAAATGGACGGTGTCACTAATTTGGCTTTTCCAAGAACAAGCAAATTTCAAGCCAATTAATATGAAGTTGTAACAAACTCCCTATAACTGCTAAGATTTTAGCAACTGGTTGCTCATTAGCGGTATATATTATATTGCTTCTGCTATTTTTAAACTCAATCATCATTATTGGCTAACTAATTAAAGAGTAAGTAAAAAAATGCCAAAGGATCAATCTATTGCCCTGTATACCATTTTCCACTTAAACCTTGCCTTCTCATCAATTGAAAATGAGAGGCATGATGAAGTAGTTAAACTTTGTTACTGGCCCTTACTGGAATTAGCCCAAGATGGCATAGCCCTTGGTCTGGAAATGACAGCAAGTACCCTTGAAGCAATTAAGGCTGTAGATCCTGAATGGGTCAATGCGTTCAAGTCATTATTATTGTTAGGCAAGTGCGAATTAGTAGCCAGTGGCGATAGCCAGATCATTGGTCCGCTTATTCCTGCCAAGGTAAACCAAGTAAACTTAAAACTTGGCCAAGACTACTATCAGCATGAGCTAGGAATTAAACCCAATATTGCCTATCTCAATGAGCAGGCGGTCTCGGCAGGTCTCTTAGATATATATATTGATGAAGGTTTCGAGGCAGTGGTAGTCGAATGGGACAATCCTTTCTCTCATAATCCTGACTGGCACCCTCAGCTACTTGAGCGCCCGCAGTCACTAGTAAGCGCAAGCGGCAGAAAAATTAAAGTTATCTGGAACCATGCTATAGCTTTTCAAAAATTTCAGCGTTACGTTCATGGAGAGCTAACACAGGGAGATTACCTCAATTATCTGCTCAAAGTACTTAAACCCGGCACAATCGCTTTTCCCGTTTATGGCAGTGATGCAGAGGTATTTGATTTTCGTCCAGGACGCTACCTAACAGAAGCCAATGAAATAACAGGAGAATGGCTGCGAGTTAAAACTTTATTTAATGCTATTAAAGAAATGAAAAAGTATCGATGGGTATGCCCATCCAGTATTTTGTCGCTTTGGCAGCCGAGCAAACCACTGAAATTGACTAATGCCCATCATCCAGTATCGGTAAAAAAACAAGCCAAATATAATCTGTGCCGTTGGGGATTAAGCGGGCGCAACGATCTGTTGCTGAATACCCTATGTTATAAACACCTCGCTTCACTCCAAATTAAGCCTAATGCCGATGATAATGAATGGCGAAACCTTTGCCGTCTTTGGGCCAGTGATCTTAGAACCCATCTAACAAATAATCGCTATAACGCGCTAAAGCTAACGACACCATCCTCAAAGTCACCAACTTTCGCTCCATGGATTCCCAGAGCAGATGTAATACTAGATTACGATGCAGAACGACGCAGGCTGCACATCCGAACACCCTATCTATACTTATCTCTCAATGGCAATAGAGGTCTTGCTATTGATACTCTAGCCTTTTCCAGTCAAGGGTTTGAACCCATTATAGGCACTCTTTCCCATGGCTATTTCGATCATATCAGCTACGGAGCTGATTTTTATAGCAACCATTTATTACTCGAGCGCTTTCGCGACAGAGACAGGGTGGCCGATCTCAACCGAGTTGAATATCAACTCGGTGAACTGGATGGCTGCCTTGCCATCTTTTGTAAACAATCGCTAAACAGTGGCGGTCTAATTAAATGGTATAAACTGGATAACGAAAGCTTATACACTGGGTTTTGTTTTGAGGACAGCCATAGGCCCGAAGCCTCGGTACGTCTTGGTTTTATGACTTTATTAGACTGCGAACAACGCGCATGGTACCAAACACGTTTAGGTGGACACCAAGATGAGTTTTTCCAAATTACTGATGACATGGATCAAGGAGCCGCAGTATCTTCCATCGTATCCTCCTCAAGTGCACTAGGCGCTACAAATGGTACCATCAGCTTTGGCAGTAAGACTCGGGGAATACACATAAGTTGGAACCCTGCCAACTGTGCAGCACTGCCAATGATCTCAAGTAAAAAAATTAACAATCAATATTTGAACCGTCTGTGGTTTTCCCTTGCTGAAGCTGATGAAACCCTAAAATCTGGGGGGCATTTGCTCAACTTTTTACTCTGTATCACCCCAACCATGAGACCTTGTCATGTCTAAAGCCCTTGCAATTGTTGGTGCTCGCCTTAACTCTAGTCGTCTCGCAGGCAAACACTTATTAGAGCTCGCAGGGAAGCCGCTTATTGAACAGTTATGGCGCCGCCTAACATTGTGCCAAGAGGTTAATAGTTTTGAACTGGCGACCACTGCTGATGATTTTAATAAACCTCTCATTAATTGGGCACATACCCACCAAATTTGTTGCCATCCTTTTGAAGGAGATGTTAACGATCTAATGGCACGACTCGATAACATTATCCAAAGACAAGCACCTGACTTTATTATCTATATTTGCGGTGATTGCCCACTCATTGCTCCTGATTTTATCGATTATGCCCTGACAAGGCTTAAGGCTTCGGGCAAAGACAGCATCAAACTCCATGATGGAGTCATCTCTATTCACGAAGGCATGGCATTTTACAGTCGCAAAGGATGGGAAAAACTGATGTCTGTAAGCCAATGTGCCATGTCGAGGGAGCACGTGGGCTACGCGGATAGAATCACCCCAGTGCTTGACTACTTAAGTATTCCCGATAGCGCAAATTATTCGCAGATAAAACACCGAATATCAGTAGATACCCAAGCAGACTATCGCTTTATGGAAGAAGTGTATCGCCGTTGGTACAAGATCCATACTGTAGACACCATTGTCAGCCTAGTATGGGTGCAACAACAGTTATTAGAAGATCCAATGCTAGCGGCTATCAACAATCATGTGAAACAAAAAGCGGCAAATAAACTTTACGCAAAGGCCAGTATCTATTGCCATCTAGGACCCTCTATTGGCTTGGGACATTACAAGCGGTCCAAATTGATTGCCGATGCATTGCAAGAGTATCTTGGAATTGGGGCCATAGTACACGTCCAATATGAAGGACCACAGCTTGAAAAAACATCACCCCGACTTCACTGGTATAAGAATGAAAATGAGTTGCTGAAAGCCATGATTTTGGATCCAAATCCACTCATTGTACTTGATCTACATCCAGACTTTATTTCACTACCAGCACTTAGAAAGACACTCCAGCCACTCGGAGATAAAAACACCAAAATTGTAGGAATAGATAAACTCATATCAATAATCGATGAGCTAGATTGGTTATTTATCCCTAGCTTCAATAATTCATTTCAGCATCCTAAGGTCTCTGTCGGCTGGCAAAACTATCTATTTCCTTCAATGCTACAACAAACAAAGAAACACCAAATTCTTGTATTGACAGGTGGCAGTGATGCACTCGATTACGGCACCATTTTACCCACGCTACTATCAAAACTTTGTACTGATTGGCCTATTATTTGGGTACAAGGGCCACTGGCTCCCCCCCCCTTATTGCCATTAAGCTCCACAATAAGTGTACTGACAGATCCCGATGATCTTCATGAGTTAATCGCAGAGTCAGAAATCATTTTAACTTGCTATGGCTTGTCACTATTCGAATCCATCTTCTCAAGTGCTGCTAGCATATTACTCCCGACACAACATTTGTGTGATAGCGTAGAACTCGAATTGCTTATCAAAGAGCACTGCTGCCTTACGAGTAGTTCCCTTCCTGATGCGATCTCAAAACTTGAAGCTTTATTGAGTGATTGTAACGCAAGACAAAAACTACAAAAAGAAGCAAGCAGAGTATTTAACGACCACGCTGGTATGATAAATCTAATGGAAGATATTCAACGGCTATTGGAACAAAGTGTCTAGAACCATCAAAAGTTTAAGTAAATAGATGCTACTCGCTAGCCAGAGGCTGCCGAAATGGTACTTGGCTAGCATAGATTAACTTATGCAAGTAAAAAGCGTAGCTACGATATATTGCAACTCAGACCGGTCCAATATGGGATATAAAGGAAGTGTGAGAATTTCTTCATAAAAACGTTCAGCATTAGGAAAGTCGCCAACTTTAAAACCAAGAGCAATATAATATGGCTGTAAATGCACAGGAAAATAATGCACATGCACTTGAATATCATTACGACGCATTGTATCGAAAACTATGCGGCGTTGATCTGCATGTTGCAGCCGTATCATATAGAGATGTCTAGCGCTGATAGAATCTGGTATAGGGTCAACAACATTCAGTCGTAAACCTGCTAGTTCTTGCTCATAGATATCAGCCAATTGATTTCGTTTAGTCACAAAATTATCTAGACGACTCATTTGTGATAGTCCAAGTGCTGCATGCAACTCCGTCATCCTATAGTTAAATCCCAAGGCGTGTTGTTCGTAATACCAGTCCCCTTCATCTGATCTTAACATTTTATTGGGGGCTTTAGTGATACCGTGGCTGCGGTAAAGGACCATTTTTTCAGCTAATTCTGAGCTGTTTGTCATGGCCATACCGCCTTCTGCGCTGGTGATAATTTTGACGGGGTGAAAGCTAAAAACTGTGATATCAGAGTATTGGCAGCTACCCAGTGGGTATCGATGGTAACTCCCACCAATACCGTGAGACGCATCTTCAATGATGCTAAAACGATATTGTTCAGCAAGCGCAGCGATAGCTGCCATATCGCAACTATGACCACATAAATGTACAGGGATTACAACCTTGGGGAGTTTCCCTATCCGAGCAGCTTGTTCTAATTTCATTGCCAATGCACTTGGACAAAGATTACCTGTTAGAGGATCAACATCGACAAAATCAATCTCTGCTCCGCAATAAAGCGCGCAGTTTGCCGAAGCGACAAAGGTAATAGGAGGAGTCCATACTAAATCGTTTGGCCCAACCCCAAGAGCGAGACATGCAATATGCAAGGCGGAAGTCGCACTATTTACTGCTACCCCATAGCGAGCTGAACAATAGGAAGCAACCGCTGACTCAAATGCAGGGACCTTGGGTCCTTGAGTCAAATAATCAGAATTAAGCACTTCAATCACAGCATCCACATCAGCCTGATTGATGTCTTGTCGGCCATAAGGGATCATGCAACGGTATCCAGTTTAAGAATTTCAGCCTGTGTTAAAAAATGTGGATTAGTGCCAGAATTATATTCAAATCCCATCGGCACAGCTTGCCCCTTCTCTCCTAAGGCATTGGTACAAAAGTCTGTTTCACGCCCAAAAAAACGAATACTTGGCGTGATGACAAAGTGGTCATCAAATTCAATAGTGTGATGGGAGTCATCCCCAGGACACATGACCTCATGCATTTTTTCCCCGGGGCGAATACCTACAATCTGCTGCTCCAAACTCGGCCCATAGGCTGCGGCAAGATCAGTGATACGAATAGAAGGAATTTTGGGTACGAAGATTTCTCCACCCTGCATACGGGAGAAGTTTTTTAAAACGAAATCAACACCATCCTGAAGAGTAATCCAAAAACGTGTCATATCGGGATGCGTAATGGGCAGCGAAGTCGCACCATTAGCAATCAGTTGTTTAAAGAAAGGCACAACTGAACCTCGCGATCCCACGACGTTGCCATAACGAACCGCGGCAAATCGGGTTTTGCCATCCCCCACCACGTTATTGGCGGCGACAAAGAGCTTATCGGAGGCCAACTTAGTCGCACCATATAAATTAATTGGGCTAGCGGCTTTATCAGTTGATAAAGCAATGACCTTCTTAACATTATTACTGATGGCGGCCCGGATCACATTTTCAGCTCCATGGATATTGGTTTTTATGCATTCCATAGGATTGTATTCAGCGGCGGGAACCTGTTTAAGTGCTGCAGCATGGATCACAAAATCCACATCTTTAAAAGCTTGTTTTAATCTATCTGCATCACGCACATCACCAATAAAATAACGCATACAAGGAGCGTTAAAGATTTGCTGCATCTCGTATTGCTTTAGCTCATCACGTGAAAAAATGATGAGGCGTTTGGGTTTGTATCTTTCGAGAATAGTTTTAGTATATTTTTGCCCAAATGACCCAGTGCCACCGGTAATCAAAATTGTTTTATTATCAAACATAAAGCTCCCCACTTACTGTTTAAACCTTCGATTAACTGCTTGTGACAACTATGAGCAAGTTCGTCAAACAACCCTGTTTATACAAAATTCGCGCCAAAAAACTTCATAGCGCTCAACACATAACAAAATTATACTACTAATCAGAAATGATTATAGGCAACTATAGATAAAATATGAAATTTTTATCTGCTTATTGATATGTACAAATCAGAAATTTACAATTTAGTAACAAATCTCGATTGACTTTTAGTGTCAAAAGATTGATGGGGCGTAACTTGCGCTAAGCCTCCATGAAATGACATTATGCTCGTAGCACCAAAGTGCACTTTAAGTTGTTCGCCCAAACGAGGAAAATATGCAACTACAAACCAACATATCGAATAACTTTGCAATAAGTCCCTTCAACGAGTACTACTTACCCAGTATTAATCGCCATACGTTTGAGAGCATTGACTCAAGAACTATATATGATAAAAAATTTAAACAGAGCTTTGCTTCTCAAGACAAGCTCAATATCGTGGTCGGACTAGATTCAGGACTATTAGCAAACTATGTATTAGAACAAGATATAGCCATAGGATCTAAATTTATTTTCGTTGAATTGGATGAAGTGCTTCCACTACTCGTTATAGACATCCCATCGGCTCAAGAGAAACATGTTAAAATTGTAAATGAACTTGAATTTATAGAACTCTTAAAAAAAGAAGATATTCAATTATATATTGCCAAAGGTAAATATGAAGTCTACGCATCTCTTGGTGCATCATCCCTACACCTTGATGCCTACAATACACTTTTGAATAGAATAGAGAGTACAATTCAAGATGAATACTTCAATTATAGCATAAGTTTCACTCAAAAAATATTTTTTCAGACGCAACTAGAAAACATACCCGACAATAAAATACCAGCAAAAATACTTAAAGATACATTTAAAGGCAAGACCTGCTTAATAGTTGCTGGCGGGCCATCACTTGATGAGCACATTAGTTGGATAAAAGAAAATAATAACAATATTTTTATTATTGCCGTATCTCGCATTGCTGGAAAACTAGCAAAAAATTCGATTTCAGTAGATATTATTACTTGTGTCGACCCACAAGAGTTTAGCTTTGATGTCAGTCGAGAAATTTTTTCATTGAGTGAAAAAACACTTCTAGTTAATTCATACCACATTTGTCCAAAAATACTTTCGCAATGGCATGGACAAAGCGTATATTTAGGTCAAAGATATCCATGGAGCGACAGTAATGATCACGATAATATCATTACTGTTGGGCCTACTGTGACTAATAGTTCGATTCATTTGGCGATTGAGATGGGATTCAATAGAATACTATTAAGCGGTGTTGATTATTGTTACTCAAGATCTGGATATAGCCATGCAAACGGAACAGTTGAAGCTAACCTCGGCCCTAGTTTAGGACATAACAACAAATGGGTTGAAACTTATGCAGGCTACCAAGCAGAAACTCCAATACAACTGATTCATGCAATGGAAGCACTAACCGATGAGGTAAAAAACTATCCTAACATTGACTTTATAAACCTATCGGCTAGCGCTGCAAAAATAGATTGCATTAGCCATATGACAACTAATGACATTGTCCTAGATGAATTTGGCAGCAAAATAAAACCTACATCAACATCCAATAAAATTGAAGAAAACAGAAAGATTTTAGTCTTATCGCTAAATGAGTGCAATGAGAAAAAAGAGACTTTCAACAAAGTTTTAAAACTAACAAAGAAAGCCTTATTGCTCACAAAAAAATTAAGTTCTAATACTTTGAAGTCCAAAGTGATAATAAATAAAATTAATATAATAGAGGATAAAATAAATTCAGAATACTCTATCGTCTCAAAAATAATTAAGACATATGGTTACTTTGAATTTTCCAAGTTCCTGACAACAAGAGAAACTGAAATCTGGACTCAATCGTATATCAACAAAATGACAATAGACTACTATGAAGCCTTTAGCAATATTTGTCACAACATGTTAAGGCTAATAACACAAGTTTGTGAAAAAGTTGAATTTAGAATACTAGAGATTGATTCAAACTCATTAATACAGTTAGCTCCAACTTGGTTCAAAGACAACCAACCAGGAAGAGCTATTCTATGGCACAACAAAAATAAAAAATTAAATAATGCCGAAAGTAAAATTTACAGAAAATTAAAAAATGAATTCAATAAAGATATTACCAAAGTAAGAAACGAGTATATTGACATATTAAAATCCGCATCATCAATGGAACACGTTTATAAAAAAATTATGGGACTTAACTCTAAAAAAAATAGTTATGGATTATCACTTACAGTCCAAAACTTATTCCCCTTAATTGAATCTGACAATGAAGCTAAAAGGCTGTACCACCTCGCCTTATCATTCCAACTCAGCCTTGAACAGCAGCCGCAGCAGGCATTAGATGCTTTACTTGCTCTGCCTGAAGAACTTTGTACTGAGATGGAGTTAAAGCATATTATTTTACTGGCGCTCAAACTAAGTAACCTTGAGCTTGCAACAGCAACTCTAGTCAAAATTTTGGCTTATAGTGATGAGTACATGCCTCAGTATGCGCATATTTTAAAACTCCAAGGCAAGATTCAAGACTCAGTTAATGTCTACCTAGATTACTTAGAGAAGTATCCATCGGATACACAAACATGGATAAAACTTGGATTATTCATGTTTGAAATCAATCAAGTAGAAGCTTCGCACACTGCATTTTCTAATGCAATTAATGCCGATCCCGATAATCAAGTGGCACGTGATTACTTATCTGAACTCACAAGACTAATGAACGTCTCACAATAACAGGCTCAAGATCACCGAACTCGCATATTCGTGTTCGGTGATTTCACTATTACCTCGCTAGACCGTATAATTAGCCTCGTTTCAGCATTGCTCATCTGCATATCCTAGGAGATTTTGTTTGGCTCATACCTATATACCTTTAGAAACTTACCGCCGTAAGTGGATTTTCAACCACAAAGACTTGCCTGTCACTGACGAGGACAAGGCGCATATCCTGCCGTTAACAGATAAAAGTGCGATGGAAATCTGGAATCAATGGATCAGCAACAAGAGTAGTCGTGCGGAGCAATTTACTAAGGGAGATTGGGCGGCGAAGGCTGATGCTTGGGTGGAAACAGATCACTGGCAGAGCGCTTGGGATAGTGAAGATAGCAGTTTACCCACCATGTTAGCTGAGCTTATACAATGGCCCGATGAGACGCCGGTGTATTTTTGCTATGAAAAATATCAGATTATTGAAACTCGTTGGGATGTGTTCGTCCGCAATTGGAAGTGTTTTCTTTTCTTTGACGACGGTCCCATTTTGATCTCGCCAAAACAGAAACAAGCGGTGATGTTCGAACAGAGTGGTCAGTACAAGCTAGGCACTCGCGGATAATTTATACAGGGCGCTTAACGCTGATAATTTCCCATCGATAGCTTTACGCCAACACTTTTACGCAATAGTTTAGCGCGAGGAGTCATCTTGTTGGCATGCTCATACTTAATGATGAGTATGCCATATTAGCCATTTTCGAATGATGCGTAAGCACAATTAGCCTATCTCTCCCCTCTTCTTTAGATTAACATCCGTTTTCGGTGCCGAGTATTTGAGAAGTTGGGGTCAACTTTTTGCTGTAAATACTCATAAAAATCTGCTTAAAATCCAATAATTAAAATAGAAAAACGAGGTGTATTATGAAGTTACTCTCCACTCTTACCCTAGCAAGCGCGCTGTTATTACCCCACACATTAATGGCCAAAGAAGTATCAGGTGTGCAAGTCGCCGATACTGTGACATTAGATAGTCAAGCATTACAGCTCAATGGCGCGGGGGTTCGCAGTAAGTTCTTTATGGATTTATATGTGGGCAGTCTGTATTTGCCAGCAGCCTTAAGTAGCACAGCAGCGGTTATCGATGCTCCAATTGCGGCGATCCGCCTTAATATTACCTCTGGCATGATCACCTCAGAAAAAATGCGCGATGCGATCACCGAAGGTTTTGAGCAAGCGACGGCAGAAAACACCGCCGATATTCAACCGCAAATAGATACCTTTATGGCACTGTTTAAGGAAGAAATTAAAGAAGGTGACCAATTTACCTTAGTCGCCAATAAAGCCCGTGGCGTGACGGCCTATAAAAATGGTCAGGAACAAGCCACCATCGAAGGTGAAATGTTCCGTCAAGCACTGTTAAAAATTTGGCTAGGTGATAAGCCAGCCCAGAAAAGCCTCAAAGAAGCCATGCTGGGCAAATAACTAACATTAACGTTAGAATTTGAATTCGATATCCAAGGCCGCTGCGCCTTGGTTATCCATTTCAAGCGCGGCTTGATTTGTCACTTCTAACTCACCATCATAGTAATAACCAGCATAGAGATTTACGGTTAAAGCAGGCGTTGCTCGCCAACCGCCACGCAGATAACTCACCCATTCGTTCGTTTCTACAGCAATATCATCATCCTCAATAAGGAATCGCTCAGTACGACGTGAACTACCCAAACCAATATTCCAATCAGGATTGAATTGATAACTAAGCTCTAGTCCTGCTGGACCACTAAAACCAGCTTGGAATGGATTAGCCAGTGTCCAATGTTCATCTATCTGCCAACGCATGGCAAGATAAGGCACTGTGCGAACTTCATCGATATCATTAAGATACGCGACGCCAAAGCCAATCATGTTTCCCGAATCAAATGCATACATGGCCGATGCCACAATACCGTAACTCTGAGCTTGGCTAGCCGATGCAGTATCGGCGTAGGCATATTGGATCTGCGGCGCTAAAAAGAAGGCCCAATGTTTATCCATGCGATAATTTAAGGACACTCCGGCACGGTAACGATTAATATGATCCCAATTCTGTCCGTCGGTGCCAAACAGCGGTGCGACATTGTTTGCGCCAGTAAGCGTGATGTTACGCCAGTCATAATCAAGTCGGTCATAGCCCACACGAAAGCCTAGCGACCATTGCTTATCCAGCGATACATTCATCCCAGCATTCAGTAATAAGCTGTCCCTTTGTAGCTCAGTATTGCCATTAGCTACCTCGGCGCTTTGGGTGCTGATCTGCGTGACACTTAATCTAAAAGGTTTGTATTCCTGCGAAGGTTTATCCGCTGCAATAGCGGCACAGCTCATTAACGGTAACAATAACAAACTGCCTTTCAGCAACCGCTGTTTTACGCTTAATGGTGCGAGTTTTCGATTAGCCACGCTAGCTCCTTGTATTTAAAATAATGGATAAATTTTTGTGCATAATACGCGCTATTGAATAAAAAGGTTCACACTTTCAAAATGAAGATACAAACTAATACCTTTGAAACAAACAAGCCTTTACTCTACCCGATACGCCCTCAAGAACATGTCAGCACAACCCAATATATAATGATTCCTGTCGTCAAAAAGCTCATCGGCCGCTAACCCCAATTCTAATTTAAGTTTTAGCTCACCAAACAGCATTAAACATAAACGCACTGCACTATGGTGAGCATTACCAAATCGATATTGCCCTAACGCCTCTACAGCGACTAAATAATCCGCCAATAAGCCCACTATGTGCTTAGGGCCTGCATCAAAGAACAATCGCGACACTTCAGGATGACTTTCGGATTGCGCCACACAGGCTTTGAATACAGTAATAGCTTCAGGACTGACAATCATCTCCCCAAATTGCAAAGCAAATTGGGTTAATGCCGATTCTGGTTTAGTGGGATCACTTAACAAATCATCGTTAAGATTATGGCCAACACACTTAGATTCAATTGCCGCAACAAATAATTCATCTTTGCTCCCGTAATGGGAATATACGGTTTGTTTCGACACGCCCGCAAGCTTTGCAACCTCATCCATACTGGTATGAGGGAAACCTTGACGACAAAACAAATCAATAGCAGCCACAAGGACTTGCTGACGTTTTTGTTCACTACGGCTCAAAGGTAATTGCGTCTCAGAGGAATGCGTCATATCAACTCTCGAATAGATAGACATAATTAATTGGCATTAGTTAAGCACAAAATAGACTAGACAGTCTAGTTTCGTACAACTAGACTAGCAAGTCTAGTTACATAGTATTAACGTTTAACTTACAGCGGAAGCCTTTAAAATGGATCGAACTGCCCGACTTTCTTGGCGCACTCTTAGCGTCTGCGTGTTTGCTTTAGCCACATTATCCGCCTGTCAAAAGGAAGTCACCGAACACGCTACGACAGCCACGCAACCCACAGTCACAAGCCAAACGTTGATCCAGACCCCAAGTTATGAACACTTTCAGACCTTCACTGGCACCATCCGTGCAGGTAATACCACAGGTGTAGGCTTTGAACTAGCGGGAAAGTTAAACAATTTACAGGTCGATTCTGGGAGTAAAGTTAAGCAAGGACAAATACTTGCAGTTCTCGATACCCGGCTACTCGAAGCCGAGCGTCAAGAGATCCAAGCAAGTCTGGCACAAACCCAAGCCGATGTTGATCTGGCCACCAGCACTCTAAAACGTAATCAAGAATTGAAAAAATCGGGCTATGTCTCTGAACAGCTATTAGATGAAAACCGCTCACAATTAAATAGCTTAGCCGCAGCGAAAAACCGTCTACTTGCCTCGCAGCATGCCAACCAACTTAAGCTCGACAAATCCATTTTAATGGCTCCCTTTGACGGTACCATAAGCCAAAGGCTACATAATCTTGGCGAAGTGATTGCCGCGGGCAGTCCTATCTTCACCTTAGTGGGTAACATCAATCCTGAAGCTTATATTGGTGTTCCTGTTGCGCTAGCAGAACAATTTCACACCAAACAGCAAGTGCAAGTCAGCGTGCAAGATCAAACCTTTACCTCTGAAATTGCCGGTATCAGCGCTGAAGTCAATCCCATCAGTCGCACCCTACAACTGAGAATAAGCCTGCCAAATGATGCCCATGTAATCAATGGCGAAATTGCGTATCTGCATCAACGACAGCAAATCCCGCAACCGGGCTATTGGGTACCCATTTCCGCATTGACGGATGGTATTCGCGGATTATGGAATCTCTATGTCATCGCAAACTATGAACAGCAATCAATCATAGAGCGCCGCGATGTGGAAATCCTCTACACCACCCAAGACATGGCCTACATTCAAGGCGCGATTCAGCCTAATGAAATCTATGTCAGCCAAGGGCTGCATAAGCTGGTCGTAGGCCAAACTGTATCTCCCATTGCTGCAGCCACGAGGTAATTATGATTAAAGCCTTTGTTGAAAACGGCCGCTTAGTCAGCCTCGTTATTGCGCTATTACTTGTCGCAGGCTTTGGTGCGATATCGAGCCTACCGCGTACTGAAGATCCCCACATAACTAACCGTTTCGCCTCTGTGATCACCCCTTATCCTGGCGCCTCAGCCGAGCGGGTCGAAGCCTTAGTGACTGAAGTCATTGAAAACCAGCTTAGACGTTTGGAAGAAATTAAGTTGATCCAATCAACCTCTCGACCAGGGATTTCAGTTATACAGTTAGAATTGAAAGACACAGTTAAAGAAACGGCTCCCGTATGGTCTCGAGCACGGGATTTATTGGCCGATGCGAAAATTAATTTACCTGAGGGCATACAATCTCCCACACTCGATGATCAAATTGGTTATGCCTACACCGCCATCTTAAGTTTAGTGTGGAATAGTAATACGCCCGTACAAGTCGACATGCTAAACCGCTACGCAAAAGAATTACAGAGTCGGCTCAGGCTGTTATCGGGCACGGATTTTGTCAAACTTTACGGCGCACCGACCGAAGAAATGCTAGTGCAGCTTGATGGTAACAAGATGAGCCAGTTACAGCTCTCTCCTGCTTCCATCGCCCATATTCTCAGCGGCGCCGACAGTAAAATTGCTGCCGGTGAAATCAACAACCGTGAATTTCGCGCCTTAGTTGAAGTCTCCGGCGAGCTTGATTCTTTAACCCGTATTCGCCAAGTGCCGCTTAAAATTGATAGCCAAGGGCAAATTATTCGCCTCGGCGACATAGCCACTGTGATTCGCCAAGCTCAAACCCCAGCGGATAGCATAGCGTTAGTCGATGGTGAACAAGGCGTAATGGTTGCAGTACGAATGATCGATAATACCCGTGTTGATCTTTGGCAAGCGCAAGTCAATAACGTCGTTGACGAACTCAATCGCGAAGTTCCCGCTAATATCCAGATCCAATGGCTATTCGAGCAAAACAGTTACACCAGCGAACGACTTGGCGGGCTAGTGGTTAACCTGCTGCAAGGATTTATCATCATCTTGCTGGTATTACTCCTTACCCTAGGCTTAAGAAACGCCATCATAGTGGCGATTTCATTGCCGCTCACAGCGCTATTTACCTTGGCCTGCATGAAATATATCGGCCTGCCGATACATCAAATGTCGGTGACAGGACTCGTCGTCGCCCTTGGGATCATGGTGGACAATGCGATAGTGATTGTCGATGCCATATCACAAAGGCGTCAGCAAGGAATGAGCCGTTTAGCCGCAGTGAGCGAAACCTTACACCACCTTTGGCTGCCCTTAGCGGGATCGACTATCACCACTATTTTGGCTTTTGCGCCCATAGTACTCATGCCCGGTGCTGCGGGGGAATTTGTCGGTGGCATTGCCATGTCAGTGATGTTTGCGCTGCTGGGCTCTTACGTGATTTCCCATACGTTAATTGCAGGGCTCGCGGGACGTTTTAGTCATGAAGGTAAACAGGATGTCTGGTATCAACACGGGATCAACCTCCCGCTAGTGAGCCAATATTTTCAAGCGAGCCTGAGAATTGCCCTTAAACGCCCTATCGTTAGCGCGCTGCTTATCGGCATTACACCAGTATTAGGGTTTTTCGCCTCGGGTAAGATGACAGAGCAATTCTTTCCGCCATCGGACAGGGACATGTTCCAAATTGAAATTTATCTTGCGCCCCATGTGAGTTTAGAAAACACCTTGAACCAAGTGCAGTTGATGGATAAAAAACTCCACGCAGTCACAGGGATCACTCAAGTCGATTGGGTGGTGGGCGGTAATACGCCCTCATTTTATTACAACCTGACGCAGCGCCAACAAGGGGCGACTAACTATGCACAGGCCATGGTAAAAGTGACTGACTTTGAGCGTGCCAATGAGTTAATCCCCGAATTACAACAGCAATTTGATAGCGCTTTTCCCGAAGCGCAAGTACTAGTACGAAAACTCGAGCAAGGCCCGCCCTTTAATGCGCCAGTGGAGCTAATGATCTTCGGCCCGAATCTAGATACTTTGCGATCATTAGGCGACGACGTTCGTAATATTCTCGCGCAAACGCCGGATGTACTTCACACACGTGCAACCTTAAGTGCCGGTGCACCTAAGCTGTGGCTACAGGTAAATGAAGATGCCAGTCTAATGAGTGGGTTAAGCCTGACGGACATTGCCAAACAGATCCAAATGTCAACCACAGGCGTTATCGGTGGTAGCGTGCTTGAGCAAACAGAATCCTTACCCGTACGAGTTCGCCTTGCTGATGACAGTCGCGAGCAGGTGAGCCGCCTTTCTGAAATTCAATTAATGACACCTTCGGGTGAGTCTGTTGCATTATCCGCCCTCGCCCACAACGAAGTGCAAGTGAGCCGCGGCGCCATTCCAAGGCGCAACGGCCAAAGGGTTAATACCATAGAAGCCTATATCGTCAGTGGGGTATTACCTGCTCAAGTGCTTAATGATGTTAAAGATAAAGTGGCTCAATTACCGTTGCCATCGGGTTATCGCATTGAAATCGGTGGGGAAAGCGCTAAGCGTAACGAAGCAGTCGGTAATTTACTGTCCAATATGATATTGGTCGTCACCTTGTTATTAGCCACTGTGGTGTTGTCGTTCAACTCCTTTAGGCTCACGGCGATTATTCTATTGAGCGCGATACAATCAGCAGGACTTGGCCTATTAGCCGTGTTTGTGTTCGGGTATCCCTTTGGATTCCCTGTCATCATAGGACTACTTGGATTAATGGGACTTGCCATTAACGCTGCGATTGTGATCTTGGCCGAACTAGAAGATATGCCGAGCGCTCGGCTCGGCGATATGGAAACCATAGTCTCTACCGTCAGCAGCTGTGGTCGTCATATCAGCTCAACGACCATTACCACCGTGGGCGGTTTTATTCCGCTCATCATTGCTGGCGGCGGGTTTTGGCCTCCCTTTGCCATTGCTATCGCGGGCGGCACACTGCTGACGACTTTACTTTCTCTGGTATGGGTTCCAACTATGTATTTGCTGCTGATGAAAACCCGTACGGCAAACACCCCATCCGCGATTCAAGCTCAAATCGCATCATGAACTAGATATTGGTACAGTTTATCTTTAAGGTTTAATCGCTCTAATTTTAACGCTAAAAAGTGCTCATCGGCGGTGGGCACTTTTGTTAACTCCAGCGCCCTAATTTTATTATCGAGCTCATGGTAACGACTAGCCATGGTCGCGAAGACGGTATTATTGACTTTTAAATGCTTAATTTGATCGACAAAATCAGGAAACTCATAAACCAACGCATGATTCTCACCTAGCATATACACTTCTCCTATAATGTGGTTCTAACACTATGAACTCCATTCACCTTAAGCAGCTTAGTCTATACCTTCAGAATACAGCCAGTACTTGGACATGTTATCTGCTAACATTTCTGCAAAATAAGCTGATGAGTCCAAGTCTAAAACTGCAAAAATATCAACGAAATGAGTTTAAAATTGCAGAAGTTTTAGACCCACATCAAGACTACAAAGTAAAACTTAGGCTACATTGATGTAACCGTTACCTATAGGATCTTACGATGAATTATAAAAATTGGCCTATTGCAAAACAAATTGGCGCCCTCGCGTTTATTCTCACTCTTCTCATCTTTGGCGTATTGAGTACCGTCTCCTATAAAGCCGCTTCAAATGTATTAGAAGATAAAGGTATCAGTGCCATGAAATCTGAAATGCGTGCAGTTTCAGACATGTTAGAGCTGCAGTACGATAGTCTTCTGCAGCTTGCGAGACGCAACGCCGATGTTTTTAAGGAAATGTATCCTGGACAATTTAGTCTGCAAAATAAAACGGTCAATGTGATGGGAGTAGGCTCTCCAGCCCTAATGCACGAACAAGAACAAGTGAACTCATCAAAAAGTAAAGTCGATCGTTTTGCTAATCTAACTGGCGGTACCGCTACAGTATTTGTGCGTGATGGCGATGACTTTATGCGAGTTTCGACTTCGCTCAAAAAAGCCGATGGCAGCCGTGCACTAGGTACTTCCCTTGGCAAAACACATCCAGGCTATCAAGTGCTGATCAGCGGTAATGAATACGAAGGTTATGCCAAACTTTTCGGCAAAGACTACATGACAGTCTATCGTCCAGTGAAAGACACACAGGGCAAAGTTATTGGTATCTTATATATTGGCTTCGACATCACCAGTTCCTTAAAACAATTACAAGAAGCAGTTAACAGAATCACCTTAGAAGAAAGTGGCCATTTTCTATTAGTACGCAAAGCTGACAATGTGTTGGTCGCCCATCCTAAGTTCAATGCAGGTGACATCATCACCGAAAGTATGCTTGATGGCTTAAGTGTTGCGTATGCCACCCAAAATGATGCGGAATCCCATTACAGCAATAGTAAAAATGAGCCCATGTTTGCCTATAGCCAAACCGTGACGGGCTGGAATTGGGTGCTAGTGGGTCAAGTCAAGGCAAGTGAGCTTAATGAAGAAAGTATGCAATTGCTCACCATCAACGCCATCGTTGCTATCACAGGGATCGCGCTGATCACAGCGCTATTATCAGTTGTCTTAATTCGCGCACTCAAACCTTTGCATGCCCTCCAAGTGCATATGGAAAATTTAGGCAGTGGCGATTTTAGCCATCACTTAGCACCATCAGAACCACAGAGTCAAAACGAAGTGGATCGAATCACGACCAGCGTATCAACTATGTCCTCAGAGCTCAGGCAATTGATTATTGCATTGCAGGATTCAGTCATGAGTCTAGAGCAACAAGCCTCCAAGGCACAGAGCATCGCGAAGCAAAATGGTGAAGAAGCTCAAGCCCTAATGCTACAAACGGATCAAATCGCAACTGCCATCGAAGAAATGTCGACCTCGATCCGTGATGTAGCTAATCATGCCCAAGATGGCGCAGTTCAAAGCCAGCAAGTGGATGCCGCAGCCAAAGAAGGTCAAAACCAACAGACTAAAGTGGTGCAGGATTTACTCAAACTCAGTCAGCAACTCAGTAACAGTCATCAATCGGTTGAAAAAGTCAGCCATGAAAGTGAAGCGATCAGCAAGGTGACCGAAGTCATTAACAGCATTGCCGAGCAAACTAATTTACTCGCATTAAATGCAGCGATTGAAGCGGCGCGCGCAGGCGATCAAGGTCGAGGCTTTGCTGTCGTTGCCGATGAGGTGAGAACTCTCGCCCAGCGGACCCAGTCATCCATTGTAGAAATTGGCCAAACAATTGAAAAGCTGCAAACTCAAGTGAAAAGCACCACAGAACAAATGAGCCAAAGTCATCAATTAGGAATGGAATCTGCAGCACAGGGTGAAGCAACGGGTGAACAGCTGAAGGAAATCACCCGTAGGATTGGCGAACTCGCGATTAGCTCACGCAATATTGCTTCGGCTACTGAGCAGCAAAGCAGTGTTGCACAAGAGATAACCCACAATTTACATCAGATCAGCGAACTCGCTAACGAAGGCGAGCACCGTGCCACTGAAACAGTGCATTCTGCCAATGAACTGTCTTCCTTAGCCGCCGCCTTAAAACGCCAAATAAGCCAGTTTAAGGCCTAACTCAAATACGGACTTAGATAACCTGAGCTCGGGATAAGCAGAGCCGCTGAATAGGCATCTTTTCGGGCCTCTCTGCGTTGCTCTGTCTAACCATAGCTCGCTATGGCGTACGACAGAGCGCCTTGATATGCGCAAAAATCTGCGCATTCAGTCAGGAAATAGATTTTTCGCTTTAAACGAATAATTTTATACCATTGATTTTATTTATTAAATTTAGATTTTTCGACACTCGTTATCCCGAGTTCAGGTTAGATACAGAGTTAGTGCTTTATCAAACGTTAAATGCCGCCCTAACTGGGCGGCATTTTTATAACAGCACTACATCAAAACGATAGGAGCCACATTTAAGAAATGGGATTTGGGACTTTGATTTAGGATACTGACGTAAAGGAGTAATGGAGAAAATATCTTAAGCCATACAGAGCAAGCATCTGCAGAGAGCACAATCAAAAAACAATGATATCAGACCTATTCGTTGCAGTTACATCACCACTCTGCAGCGAAGTTAACTGCTTGGCCTAATACGATAGCCTAGCTCTGCCTCTAATTAAAATAACCTCCGCCGATCAAAAAATCTCAATAAAAAACCCCGCTGATGCGAGGTTTTTAAATCGAGTTTAGACGTTACTCGGCATCTTCTGCCGATCTGTCCATGTTCTCTGTATTCTCAAGCCACAGGGCATTGATAATCCCAAAAGAACAGGCCAGCAAAACCCCTAATATCCACGTAAAATACCACATAGCAGATGCTCCTTAATGCCTAATAGAGTGAGGCTTTGTTATCTTCAATATGCTTACGGCCGATACGACCAAACATCTTGTAGTAAGTCCAGACAGTGTAGCTCAACACTATAGGTACGAAAATCGCTGCAGCAGCAGTCATAACACCTAAGGTCATTTTACTGGCTGTTGCATCCCACATAGTCAAACTGACGTTAGGGTTAAGTGATGATGGCATGACGAATGGGAACATTGCTGCACCGCAAGTCAAAATCACCATAGCCACAGTGAGTGAGCTGAATAGGAACGCAAAACCTGAACGGTTAAAGCGGCTAACCAAAATCACTAGTAGAGGCAATGCCACACCTAAGATAGGGAACAGCATAGTGATGGGGTATTTGTCATAGTTGGCAAGCCAAGCACCCGCTTCAATTGCGACGGTTTTCATGGCTGGGTTAGAAACCGCATTATGGTCCAGTACTGAAGTCACTACATAACCATCGATACCATTGGCTAACCACACACCCGCAGCAGCAAACAACACAGCCACTAACAGTGCGAAGAATTGCGTGGCTTTCGCAGCACGAACACGCAGCTCACTGTCAGTCTTCATTTGTAGCCAAGAAGCGCCTTGCATCATAAACATGCTCACGCTCACAAGACCTGCCAGCAAACCGAAAGGATTCAACAGGCCGAACAGACCACCGTGATAAGTCGCACGTAGGAACTCGTCGAATTCAAAAGGCACACCTTGCAACAAGTTACCAAAGGCCACGCCTATGATTAGCGGAGGTACAAAACCACCGGCAAACAAGGCCCAGTCCCACGACTTACGCCATTTTGGATTTTCGATTTTAGAACGATAATCGAATCCGACTGGACGCATGTAGAGGGCAAACAGCACTAACATCATGGCGACATAGAAGCCAGAGAAAGACACTGCATACACCATAGGCCAAGCGGCAAATAACGCACCGCCTGCTGTAATTAACCACACTTGGTTGCCGTCCCAATGGGGAGCAATAGTGTTAACCATGATACGGCGCTCAGTATCGTCTTTGCCTATAATTGGCAGTAACGCACCGACACCCATGTCAAAACCATCAGTAACCGCAAATCCGATGAACAGTACGCCGATCAGAGCCCACCAGATAACTCTTAATATTTCATAATCAAACATAATGAAATCCTCTGCTTAGGCTTCTAGGTTCTCGAAATGATAACGACCAGTTTTCAAACTGCTCGGACCAATGCGGGCAAACTTAAACATCAAGAACATCTCAATCACCAGCAGTACAGTGTAGAACAAGGTGATAGAAAGGATACTGAACCATAAGTCGCCAGTCGTTAAGCTTGACGCAGACATAAAGGTCGGTAGTACCTCAGAAATCGTCCAAGGTTGACGACCATACTCAGCCACAAACCAACCACACTCAATCGCGATCCAAGGCAATGGCAAGCTATAAAGTGCAGCTTTAAGTACCCATTTTTTCTCGGCGATTTGATGACGTGTGCTTTGCCAGAATGCCGCAGCAAATACGAACAGCATGATAAAGCCTAGACCTACCATCACACGGAAGCTCCAGAAAATCGGTGCTACGTTCGGGATAGAATCTTTAGCAGCTGCTTTAATTTGCTCTTCAGTCGCATCGACCACTTTGTCTGTGTAGCGTTTCAGTAAGAAACCGTAGCCTAAGTCGACTTTCGCTTCTTCAAAAGCAGCACGTAGTTCAGGCGTTTCTTCACCCGCACGCAGTTTCACTAGCATGGCATAGGCTTTCATACCGTTACGGATACGCACTTCATGCTCAGCAATCAAGTCATGAATACCAGTCACTTCTTCATCCAACGAGCGTGTTGCCACTATACCCATCGCATAAGGAATTTTGACTGCAAAATCTGTTTTCATGGTTTCTTGATTCGGAAAACCGACAGCAGTAAAGGCTGCTGGAGCAGGCTCTGTATGCCACTCAGCTTCAATCGCGGCTAACTTAACGCGCTGTGCTTCACCCACTTTATAGCCAGATTCGTCACCTAACACGATAACCGACAGAATCGCCGCCATACCAAAGCTTGCCGCAATCGCGAATGAGCGACGGGCAAAAGGTAAGTCACGTTTCTTGAGGATGTAATAAGCACTGATCGCCAGTACAAACATGGCACCCGCCACATAACCCGAAGCGACGGTGTGAACAAACTTAACCTGCGCGACAGGGTTAAACACAACCTCAGCGAAGCTGGTCATTTCCATACGCATGGTTTCGTAGTTGAACACTGAACCCACAGGGTTTTGCATCCAACCGTTTGCCACTAGGATCCACAATGCCGACATGTTAGAACCAAAGGCCACTAACCAAGTCACGACTAAATGCTGACGCTTAGTGAAACGATCCCAACCGAAGAAGAACATACCCACGAAGGTAGATTCAAGGAAGAAGGCCATTAAACCTTCAATAGCCAGAGGCGCACCAAAGATGTCCCCTACGTAATGCGAATAGTAAGACCAGTTAGTACCAAACTGGAATTCCATTGCCAAACCTGTGGTAACCCCCAAGGCAAAGTTAATACCAAATAACTTACCCCAGAACTTAGTCATATCTTTATAAATTTGTTTATCAGTCATCACATACAGTGATTCCATGATAGCCAGCAAAAATGCCAACCCCAAAGTCAAGGGAACAAATAGGAAGTGATACATGGCTGTCAGCGCAAACTGCAACCGCGATAGCTCAACAACCTCTTCAACAATCATCGGTGACTCCTTACTTGGTGCGTCCAATTGCTATGACAAAACCCGCGTCAATCACAGCAAGTGCCTTTGTAGGATAGTGAGTTTTCATTTTGTGTTTATATCTGCGACAACAGTATAAACCGTTAAATTTAATCTTTTGCATTAGTTCGAAGCAGCAAGGGCTAAAAAGTACCAATATCTGTTGCATATTGAGACGCGAGTCACACTATCGCAAGTAACTGAGACCGACGCCCTACCACTCACTCAATCAAATGATTTCATCGATATAAATATCAGATAGTTAAGATATTTATTCATTTTCATTTGTGGCTATTTTATACCACCTCGCTTTGATGCAAATCAATCAAACTCAGGGGTTTAGGTGGGTTTTGCGGTGAGGCACACACTTCCCCACCAGAGAGGATTGACAATCGAGAAAAACAAGAGTAGTGAGCAGCCATTAATTGATATAAAGTCATACTTTTACCAACTAGGCAGTAAAAATCAGTTCTAATCATCAAAAAACCAACAAATAAATAATGTTGCAACAAATTAACTAAAAAATATTGTCACAAATTTAAGTGAGCCACAATTTAAAACCTTTAAAATCAAATATAAATACATATAAATATAAAAAATCACAATCGAACAGGCTAAAATGCATTAGTTTTAATAATGAATATTTGTATTTTTTCTCGTTTGAGAAGCTAACCTCAGTTGTTTAATATATGTCCTGTGTTAAGGAGACAATTTGGTAGAACTGGTGTCGTAGCCCAGCCAAGACCAACTTCGCGCACATAGGTACTAACTTTTGGTGTGGAGATATCGATATGACTAAATTATTTGAACGTCTGGTTAACAGCTACAAGCGTGTTTTTGTTGAACTTTATACAGCTAATGAGCTGAAATAATCCCCAGAATTACTCGTGAAATTAATTGCATTTATGTGAAGTTTTGTTAGCGCAAAACGGGCCCCCATCTCCCTGAGATTGGGGGCTTTTTCTATATTAAGACCCTAGCATCCCCCAACAACTCCAGAACCCCATAAAACACCACGCCCCGTATCAAATGCGCAACATACCTATTAATAGGTATTTACCGATTAAAGTGGCTATTTTGCCACTTTAGTCCATTAGATTATTTGCAATAAGCGTTAATAATTTGAAATACAATCACTTCCATAAAATGCATTTTATATATAAAAAAAGGAGCGAAATTATCGCTCCTTTTTTACGCTTTCATTAACCTGCTTTTGCCCCTCAACAAAGGCAAAAGCCGTTGACTTTAAACGCTTAACCTAAGGTCACTCGTGCATTACGGAACATACGCATCCAAGGGCTATCTTCACCCCAAGCATCTGGATGCCAAGAGTTCGCCACAGTTCTGAACACACGTTCTGGGTGCGGCATCATCAAGGTTACGCGGCCATCTGTGGTACAAATCCCAGTCAAGCCATTTGGCGAGCCGTTCGGGTTTTGTGGATACTGAGTCGCGATATCACCTTTACCATTGACAAAACGCAGCGCAATCGTGCCTGACGCTTCGGCAATCGCCAGCGCTTCAGGGCTAGCAAACTCAGCCAAACCTTCACCGTGAGATACAGCAATGGGCATACGTGAACCGGCCATACCTTGGAAGAATAACGACGGGCTCTGTTGCACTTCAACTAAGCTGAAACGCGCTTCGAAACGCTCCGAGCGGTTACGCACAAAACGTGGCCAGTGCTCGCTACCTGGGATAATTTCTTTCAGGTTCGACAGCATTTGACAACCGTTACACACGCCAAGGGCAAAGCTTGAGTCACGTTCAAAGAAACGTGAAAACTCATCACGAGCGCGCTCATTAAACAGAATCGACTTAGCCCAACCTTCACCTGCGCCTAATACGTCACCGTAGGAGAAGCCACCACAGGCCACTAGGCCTTGGAACTGATCTAGGCTGATACGGCCAGATAAAATGTCCGACATGTGTACGTCGCGGCTTTCAAATCCTGCGCGGTCAAAGGCTGCTGCCATCTCTACGTGGGAGTTAACGCCCTGCTCACGCAAAATCGCCATCTTAGGCGCAGCGCCCTTAAGGATATAAGGTGCAGCAACATCAGTGCTTGGATCAAAACTTAAGTTAACGGTTAAACCTAAATCGGTTTCGTCTTGCTTAAGTGTGAACTCTTCAAGTGCGCAGGCTGGGTTATCACGCAGAGCTTGCATACGATACGTGGTTTCTGACCACACAGTACGCAGCGCTACACGGGTATCACTGAAGATTTCACGCGCGCCATCTTTAATAGTGATGCGTTGATCGTCGGCTAGGGTTCCGATCACATGGCAAGGCACGCCAGCGATAGCGAACTGAGCGGCAATTTTCGCAGCATTGTCACGGCTCACTTGCAGTACAGCGCCGAGCTCTTCATTAAAGAGTCGTTCTAAATCAGTGCCCTGCAAGTCTTCTACATCTATGTCTAAACCTGTATTACCAGCAAAAGCCATTTCCACTAAGGTAGTGAATAAACCACCGTCGCTACGGTCGTGGTAAGCGATAACCGATTTTTTAGCGACTAGATTTTGCATGGTTTCGAAGAAACCGCGCAGCAGTGCAGCATCGTCAAGATCCGGCGCAATATCACCCAGCTCACCAAACACTTGGGCTAAACAAGAACCGCCTAAACGATTTTTGCCCGCACCTAAATCCACTAACAGTAAAGACGTTTCGCCTTTATCTGTGCGTAGCTCTGGCGTCACTGTATTGCGAATATCTTGCACCACACCAAAGGCGGTAATGACCAATGACATAGGTGAGGTCACGGTTTTATCCGCGCCATCTTGTTGCCATGCGGTCTTCATCGACATAGAGTCTTTACCGACCGGAATGGTCAGGCTCAGCTCTGGACACAGTTCTTCACCTACGGCTTTCACCGCTTCATAAAGACCCGCATCTTCACCAGGGTGACCCGCGGCAGACATCCAGTTGGCAGAAAGCTTAATACGCTTAAATGAACCGATATCGGCACCAGCGATATTCATGATTGACTCAGCCACAGCCATACGGGCAGAGGCGCCAAAGTCTAGTAGCGCTAGCGGTGTACGTTCACCCAGTGACATAGCTTCACCGGCGTAGGTATCAAAGCTTGCCGCAGTCACAGCGCAATCGGCCACAGGCACTTGCCATGGACCCACCATTTGGTCACGGTTAACTAAACCTGTAACTGTGCGGTCGCCAATAGTGATAAGGAAGGTTTTATCTGCGACTGTAGGCAAGCTCAGTAAGCGTTTAACCGCTTCTTTAACTTCAATATTATCTTGCGCTAGCGCTGGCGATACGGCTTTGGCCGATATCACATCGCGGCTCATCTTAGGTGCTTTGCCTAATAAGACTTCGAGCGGTAAATCGATAGGATTATTGTCGAAATGGCTATCGCTAAGCGTCAGGTGTTTCTCCGCTATCGCTTCACCCACCACCGCAAAAGGTGCGCGCTCACGCTCACAGATGGCAGTAAATAGCGCGAGGTTTTCAGGAGCAACTGACATCACATAACGCTCTTGTGATTCGTTACACCAGATTTCCAGCGGGCTCATGCCAGGCTCATCCGAAGGCACATTACGCAGATTAAATAAACCGCCGCGCTCGCCGTCATTCACGAGTTCAGGGAAAGCATTCGACAAACCGCCAGCGCCCACATCGTGGATAAATTGGATAGGGTTTTTATCGCCAAGCTGCCAACAGCGGTCAATCACTTCCTGACAACGACGTTCCATTTCTGGGTTTTCACGTTGCACAGAAGCAAAATCTAAGTCTTCACTCGATTGACCCGATGCCATAGACGAAGCAGCGCCGCCGCCCAGACCTATGTTCATCGCAGGGCCACCGAGCACAATCAGCTTAGCGCCAACGGTGATTTCGCCCTTTTGTACGTGTTCTTCACGAATGTTACCTAAACCACCGGCTAACATAATTGGCTTGTGGTAACCACGGACTTCAACACCGTTGTGGCTGCTGACTTCCTGCTCATAGGTACGGAAATAACCGACCAGTGCCGGACGACCAAACTCGTTGTTAAATGCCGCGCCGCCCAGTGGGCCTTCGGTCATGATGTCCAGCGCGCTCACGATACGTTCTGGCTTGCCATAGTTACCTTCCCATGGTTGAACAAAACCCGGGATTTTTAAATTGGATACACTAAAGCCTGTTAAACCCGCTTTAGGTTTAGAACCACGACCCGTCGCGCCTTCATCACGAATTTCACCACCTGAACCGGTTGCAGCGCCAGGATAGGGGCTGATGGCGGTTGGATGGTTGTGGGTTTCCACTTTCATCAGGATGTGCATTGGTTCAGTGTGGTAGTTGTATACCCCATCAGGATCGGGGAAGAAACGACCCGCAACCGAACCTTCCATCACAGCAGCGTTATCTTTGTAGGCAGATAACACGTGATCAGGCGTGGTTTCAAAGGTGTTCTTGATCATCTTGAACAGTGACTTAGGCTGAACTTCACCGTCAATGGTCCAATCTGCGTTAAAAATCTTATGACGACAATGCTCAGAGTTCGCCTGAGCAAACATCATCAATTCGATGTCATGAGGATTGCGACCTAAACGGACGAAGTTCTCGACTAAATAATCGATTTCATCTTCGGCTAAAGCAAGCCCCAATTCAGTGTTAGCCACTTCAAGTGCGCGGCGACCTTCCCCAAGAATATTGACGCTCTTAAACGGCGCAGGCTCAGTACGTTTGAACAGCACATCGGCTTTGGTAAAATCATCGAGGATAATTTCAACCATACGATCGTGCAGCAACGCATTTAAAGCTTGTTGCTGAGGCGCTGTCAGTGCATCTGACTCGACATAATACGCAACGCCTCGCTCCAAACGCTTCACTTTACCAAGGCCACAATTGTGCGCGATGTCAGTGGCTTTTGAAGACCAAGGAGAAATAGTACCGGGGCGAGGAGTGACAAACAGGAGCGAACCTTGGGGGATATGAGCTTCTATCGCAGGTCCATAGGTGAGAATTTTTTCAAGTTGCTGGCGTTCATTTGTGTCGAGCAACTCGCTCAAATCCGCTAAATGGACATACTCAGCATAGATTTGGCGTACCGGAAGCGCCGCGTTTTCGCAGGCCTCCATCAGCTTTTGCACCCTAAACGTCGAGAGTGCAGGGGCTCCGCGGATGATCTCCATCACGTCTATTCACCTTATTATTTATTATTGCAGGGGTCAGAGGTGGCGCTATTATAAGGAAATGTCTGTCACAAATCACCTGCGACCTTACGCAAAACAGTGTTTCCTGTGATATAAAAAGCCCAGTATTGTGTCGGCTGTACTTTCCCCCTGAATGATTTTTTTTCGAAATCGCAGACAAACGGATATAATCCCACCAATGTCAGCCAGTTCACCACTAATGCCCCACTGTTAACTCGCTATCTATAATATTGATTTTATTTACTATAAGTACATTTAATGACTCGATTTCTGTTCGCTCTTATCTTAGGTTTCCTACTGACTGCCTGTCAGCAGGTGACCGTGGACGAAACAGAATTCGTGCCAAAAAAATTAACTGAGCTAAGAGTCGGTACACTTTACGGCCCACAGATTTATATGACCTCGGGCCAAGGTGATAGCGGTTTCGATTACGATATGGCGGTATTGTTTGCCGAATACTTAAATGTGCCCTTAAAAATGGTGCCCTACACAAACCGTATCGAGTTGTACGAAGCCCTCAAAAAGAATGAAATCGATATTATTGCTGCAGGCATGACAGAAACGCCCACAAGGCGAGAACAGTTCCGCTTAGGTCCACCGCTATACCGGGTGAATCAAGTGTTGGTGTATCGCGAAGGCATGCCAACCCCAAAAGACATCAGCGACTTAAAAGGCAAGATCACCGTTATCGCCGACTCTTCCTTCGTCGAGACCTTGACCCAGTTGCAAAAGCATTATCCAACGCTGGTGTGGGATCAAATTACCGACAAAGACAGTGAAGAGTTGTTGGCTATGATTGCCAACAAAGAAATTGACTACACTATCGCCGACTCCAGCAGCGTACAGATCAACCGTCGCTACCTGCCCGACCTACGCTCAGGCCCTGTGCTAGAAGAAAAACTCGATGTGATCTGGCTGTTACCTCCCACTCACAGTGATGAACTTATGAGTAAATTGCTGGCCTTTTGGCACCAAGAGAAGCTTGCCGGTACGCTGGATCATCTCAACGAGAAATACTTTGGTCATGTAAAACGCTTCGATTATATCGATACTCGCGCATTTATCCGTGCCATTGAGACAGTATTGCCGCGTTATCGACAATTATTTGAAACCCATGCAGGCAATTTAGATTGGCGTAAACTGGCAGCAACCAGCTATCAAGAGTCACATTGGAATCCTAATGCCCGCTCGGCCACAGGAGTGCGTGGCATGATGATGTTGACTCAGCCAACCGCCAAAGAGATTGGGATCACCAACCGACTCGATGCCGAAGAAAGTATTCGCGGCGGCGCGGCGTATTTGAACGATATGATCAATCGCCTGCCAGAATCGATCCCCGAGAGTCAACGCATGTGGTTTGCGCTGGCCTCTTACAACATAGGATATGCCCATATTGAAGATGCACGTAAGCTTGCGGAATCGATGGAGTTAAATCCCAATGCTTGGCGAGATTTAAAAAAGGTACTACCGCTACTGCAAAAGCGTAAATATTATCAAAAAACACGTTATGGTTACGCCCGAGGCAGTGAAGCCGTTCATTACGTCGACAGCATCCGTCGCTACTATGACACGTTAGTCTGGGTGGATAATCAGTCGAAACAACCCGACCCCGATGATGACTCGAGCGACCTTACTGCGGAAGAACCCGTACTTCCTGCGGGAACGTTAAGCCCTGATCAACCTAAATAGCTTAACTCGTTAGCGCTCAGGTGCATGGGCCAAACGACAATCCAACAACTCACTTCTTATATATCAAGTACAGAGTTTTACGTAACAAGAACATCAACATAAAAACTCAAGATGTACATAGATGTCTTCAACAAGGTGCGATATCAAACAACAGGAGAACCGAATTAAGGTTTGCCAACCTAACTCAAATTTGCGATGAAAAACATCGCTTAGTTCAGCTTATCTGACCAGTGCTATTGCTGCACTCATGTGCAACTGCTACTGTCTTGGGTTATGACCTAAGATAAATCTCTGTAGGGCATCGATAATAACAATTAATGGGGTCAATATGAGAAGAAAAACCATCAACAATACCGTTGCGCGTCGCCGTACTTTGCTAAAAATTCGTCATCGCCGTATTTTAAATCGTCAAAAACTCTTCTTTACTTTTATTCAGTCTCAGGATTAATCCTGTCACGTTAATCGCCACTTACCCAATAGCTTGCTGCGCCTTTTGAGCCTGTTTCAGGGCTTTTTTCTCTTCCCTGCGACGTTTAAAAAAACGACTCAATTGCGCGCTACAAGCATCGGCCAGCACCCCAGATGTGACTTCAACTTGGTGATTAAACGCCGGATGCTGCAATAAATTAACCACAGTACCCGCTGCACCCGTTTTTTCATCCAGTGCGCCAAATACCACACGAGCAATTCTGCTATGCACCATAGCGCCCGCACACATAGCGCAAGGCTCGAGGGTGACATATAAAGTCGCATCTAAAAGACGATAGTTTTCGACCAAACGCCCCGCTTCCCGCAAACATAAAATTTCCGCATGGGCGCTAGGATCGTGCTGGCTAATGGATAAATTGTAACCCGTCGCAATCTGCTGACCGTCTTTGACCAATACCGCACCCACAGGCACTTCGCCCTCAGCCTCGGCTTTCTCAGCCATCAGCATCGCGACCTGCATCCAATGTTCGTCTAACTTCATTTGGTCCACTAGGCTGTCACTCATTTGTAAAAATACGGCAATTATACCTATAACCAATAAAAAAGGCGCACTTGGCGCCTTTTCACTGAATAAGGATTAAGCCTTCTCGATTGTTGTTTGAGTAGATAATAGGCTTTCATCTCTCTCGGTATTGAACCTGTAAAGTTCGGATAGAGTAGCCTTTATTCAAACCGTTGCTCGTGCTCCATATCCTCCCGCTGTTCTCGCTCTTTCTGGCGCTCGATTAGTTGAACCAAGTTTGCAGAGAGTGTTTTAGCTGCGACCGCAATATCTGATCTTTCATGTTCAACCAACTTTCTAATAGCATCCGTTCCAGGTTGCATTGCGTTTGCTCGGCTACCAGAAGTAACACGTTCAGCAAATGCCTCCAGAACAGCTTCAGGTTTAGGAGATGCTTCCAGCAGTCTGAGCGCTGACTCTGACATAATAACTGCACCCTGATTTCCATCCGGTTCCCAGAGACTAATACCCGCCGCTACAATCGCCCACACGTTGGTATCGTTTCTGGCACTGCACCATTCAATCAACACGTCCACATCGATTTTGGCGAGAATTGACTGCTCGAATCCGCTATGCAGAATAAAGAACTGTCGCAGATGTTGTTGCTTTTCAGTGCCGTCAAAAACACGATTCAGGAATGCTGCAGGCATTAATGCCGCAGTCGACGCAATGGTGTTTTCGCATGAATAAATGTAACCATAGTTGTCATCGACAACAGTAAATATGGTATCCAACCACTCTTGCTTTGCGGCCTCATTGCCATTAAAGCGTAACGCAGCACTGATCACGCGCTCCATTCGGTAATCCCTGCCACCACTATAATCGTCATTATTTTTTGAGAGACTCAAGATCGCAGCTCTTAAACCTATTTGTCGAAAGTCGGGACCAAGTGTATCAACTGCACCATCTAACCTCATGCTTAGCGCCTCTAGCACCACATCATCACCATTCGGTTTACTCAGGAGCCGTTGCGCGAGTTTGATAATACTGGCTTTAGGCAAGTGCGCATAGTCGTCCCGCCAGAGGATTGGTTCAAACATGCTCGGGTGAATTTCTGGGTCATCCAGAATTGCCATACAACGATCTAGGTCGGTTTCTGTAAATTTTCCACAAGGGTGCAAATTAACCAAGGCCTGTCGAAGCTTAGGATGCTGCGTGCACTGTTCGAGTAGCTCTTGAGCTAGAACTGAATCGATAGAGTCAACCTCTTTGATGAAACCACCAAAGACAGCAATATCTCTGCAGACTTCGGACTGCAGCCCCAGCTGTTCGACGAGTAGCTGCCAGCTGACTCGTAAATCATGCGCCCCTTTTGCCAAGCCTCTCCCGAATGCGGTGCGATAAGGCATCGAATCGCTGGAAAAAAGATGTGGACCCAGCTCGTCGAGCTTATGGTCCGATAACGCAAATTCCTCACCTAACCGGAGCGCCTTAGTTTCAAGTCGTTGCCTAGCTTCATCATATTTGTGGATTTTTTCATGATCAAAATTAGCATCCAATGCCCAATAATCCGGCCTATTGCTCAACACATAAGTCAGAATTGCCGGAATCAAGTCATGGGGCTCCAACTCCCTCTCCAATACGGCAAGGTTGTCCGGCAGAGGCTCAACATCATCCCCATCTTTGCGCTTGGTATGGTCGAAATAGATAGTTGTTCGGACGGCTTTCCAACCATCTCCCCAAGGGCGATGTGCATGTAATTTGCCAGCAGCGTCAATTAGCTTTTCCCTCATTGCAACTTGTCGCCACATTCCTCTAAATGCTTTCGCCAGCGTCTGTCTTGCAAGATCTTCAAGAGTCGAATCACCGGAGGTTCCCAGTTTGACAGCAACGTCGATAAAGGCGCTACGCCACTGCACAAGCTGATCGTGATTGGGTTGAAATCCATAGTCTCTTGGGCGAGCACCAAACTCGTTTACCCCTGACCCACTCCACCGCGCCTCTAAGGCTGTAGAGAGCATCCTTAAACCTAATGACCTCCTTACAGTCACGCTTGATGAAAGACATTCATTCATGATCGCAATGCGTTGTTCTAAAGTAGCGTGTGTGCCGGACAGATATGCTTGGAAGAACTTCGTTATCTGATTTCGCGCAGAAGCATTGTTGTTGCTTTCCTCTTCGAAGTCCGCTAAATGGATGAGGAGCCTAATGCACCGCTCAAAGGCGATCGGTTCATACGCCAGCAATAGCAGAAGATTGATAATTGACGTTCGTCGAGACTTATAACCTGGTTTCATGCCTTTAAAATCAGAGGTGATAAGTATCGCTTCAATCCTGTCGAGCAGAACTTCTGGCGTTACTGGTGCGATATAATCCAACATTCGTGCCGATATATCGTTTAATTCGGTTATCCGCCCCAGCAACCCATCGGGTTGAAGCCAAGTTTCAACGATCTCTTTCGCCACAGGATGATCATGCAACAACCCGAGCCTATGTGCGAAAGACATGAGTAAGCGTTGACGTCCGGGGGCTTCAAAGGTTTCTCTAAGTTGAGCAACGGGTAAATTATTCAGTGCCGACATAGCCAACTTATTGGCAATGGCATGGGGCAAAATAGCTCTCCAATAAGCCCTCTTCTGTACAATATGGCGGTCTGACAACTTGTTGACTGACCGAGACAACTGGCTTGCGGAATGCCCAAAGTTCGAACCCAATACCTCAAGTTCGTTTTGGCCTTTCTCAACAGTTGCTACCGAGAACGAATAGACCAGAGTGTAGTGGCACACTAATTTTGGCCACCTAAATAGAGGTGATATTATTRCCTCGTAGATGACTTTAGGTGAACACATGAGATCGACAACCAGAAAAACATTTAGTGCTGAATTCAAACTTGAAGCWGCCCAATTAGTCCTCGATAAAAACCATAGCATCATCGAAGCTGCAAAGGCGATGAACGTAGGTAAGTCCACTATGGATAAATGGGTGAGACAGTTAAAACTAGAACGCCAGGGTGGCACACCAAAAGCATCTCCGATTACCCCTGAACAAATTGAAATCCGTGAGCTGAAGAAGCAAATAGCTCGTCTTGAGGAGCACAATCTTATCCTAAAAAAGGCTACCGCTCTCTTGATGTCAGACTCGATGAAC